>JANPGQ010000617.1:0-6912 GCA_031423975.1 Cytophagales bacterium
GTCATTCTATCTTAGTTTCAAAAACAGCTTTACGATACGGTTTCAAGGCTAATAAAGTAAATACAGTAGCAAAGCCTCCTCCAATTAAATACAGCAAAACCATTGAATATCGGATGGCACTTTCATCTTTGAAAAGGTAATCTGTAAATAATGCTACTGACGTTGGTCCTAAGCCAATGCCGACCAGATTTAGAATGAATAAAAATATTGAGGAGGCTAATGCTCGTACTTGATTGGGCATTATTTCTTGAATAGCTGCCGTGGTAGCTCCAAAGGGCATTGATAAAGAAAAACTTGGAATAAATACCGCCAATAAAGCCCATTCAGCTTTCGGCAATAAGGGAATACCGCATGAACAAAGACACAAGATTGAACCCAACAATCCAACTCTCAAACGACCATCGGTTATGCCTTTTTTAACCATATAATCTGCAAACCAACCACCAAAAAGTACCCCAGAAATAGAAGAAGCTACTAACACCATTCCATAAAAAGCCCCCGCACGGGAGACTTCCCAGCCATAAGTACGAGCAATAAAAGTAGGAATCCAGGCATTAGAGCCATAATTTACTAATGCCCCAAACGCCGTAGCGAAACACATCAGCAAATAGGCTGTGCGGTGTTTGAAAATAATAGCCAAAGATTCTTGCAAAGATAAATTCACCGTTTCGCCATCCTTTTCGAGGGTATTTGTTCGGGCGGGTTCTTTTAGGGTTAAAAGCAATAGAGCAATAAAAATTCCTGGCAAACCCACGTATAAAAATATCATTTGCCAAGGGAAAATATCTCCAAAAACAGGAACATTTATCAGTCCCACTTTGGGTAATTTTGCCACAATACCCGAACCTATCAACATAGCTAATCCAGAACCCAAAAACACGCCCAACGAAAAGACACTAAGAGCAGTTGCTAACCTCTTTTTAGGAAATAAATCTGCAATCATTGAATAGGCTGAAGGTGCTAAAGTAGCTTCGCCAACGCCAACGCCCATACGTGCGATGAAAAATTGAATATACGTTCCCACACCTGCACACAAGGTAGTCATCAGCGACCATGCCGTTACCCCCGCAATGATGATATTTCGACGGTTATTTCTATCCGCCAACCGTCCAATAACTATTCCGAAGAGGGTATAGAAAAGGGCAAAACTTAGCCCCATCAAAAGGCTCATTTGAGTATCACTCAAATGCAAATCATGCTTGATGGGCTTTACCAAGAGACTCAGAATCTGTCGGTCGATAAAAGAAGAAATATTAGCCAGGGTAAGTACAAAAATTGCGTACCATGCGTATCGATTTTTCATAATGATGAGTGATTACCTTAAACTGAGTGAAATTTAACAAATTTATGGATGATGAGTTTTTAAATTAATCGTTAACCATTCATCATTATTTTCACAACACTTTCCACACTTGAATACCTACATAATCAGGGTTTCTGACTCCTCTACACACAAAAATGGCATTATTCATCCATTCGTATTTACTGCCAATGGGCGCATCAAATTTAGGAACGGCTCTGAAATAATATTCATTTTCTCCCACTTTTTCACCTCTGGCAATTCGAGCGGCAACGTCGGGCGTGGCAACTCGCAAACCCGTATTTTTGATGTAAATAATTACGCCATCATCCGTCTTTATTTGGTAATGAGCTTCCAGTTCAGCTACGCCATCTTTGCGTACAATTTGCCAGTCTGCCCCTCCGTCCAACACTTCTCCTTTCATGTTGGGACCTTCAAAAGTGCCACCAATAATAGGAATAATTCTGCGAGTGCCATGCGGCGTTTCACCAACAATCAGAGCGGGTTTTAATTTTACTTTTAATTCACAAACGAAAGATAAAGTTGGTGCTTCGGGTATATTTTGTGCTTTTGACTGGAAAGAGAAAAATACAAGCAACGTGAATACTGGAAGTGTGAAAATATGTTTCATTTTTCAAATGGTTAAGGTTTCAATAATGTCCAATACAAAATAAAAGTATATTTTTTATAAATATAATACAAAATTAAAACACAATCAAAAACTCAAATAGGTAATAACAGTCAAATTATATGCAAAATCAATCCAATAAATTTTGTAAAATATTTTCTGAATACCGCAAGTTTTTATTTACATTCACATCTAAACACTAACATTTCACGGTAAATTCGCCGAATGAACGATATTGAACTACTAAATCAAATACGGGCTGGGCAAGAATCGGCTTTTAAAATATTAGTAGAAACCCACCAAAAGCGGGTTTTCAATACCGTCTTGGCAATCGTTCAGAATTTTGAAGAAGCCGAGGATGTTGCACAAGAAGTTTTTATCGAGGTCTATCAATCCGTCCATAAATTCAGGGGTGATTCCAAATTATCTACTTGGCTTTACCGAATTGCGACCACAAAAGCATTGGAAGAAATCAGAAAGAGAAAAGCTCAAAAACGCTTTGCTTTTTTCACCAATTTATTCAATGATAATAATGAAATTCTGCACCATCCCATTGAGTTTGAACATCCTGGAGTGGTTTTGGAAAATAAAGAAAAGTCTAATCAACTATTTAAAGCTATTAATCAATTGCCTGAAAATCAAAAGATTGCCTATACACTTTGCAATATTGAAGGGCTGACTTATCAAGAGATTTCGGAGGTAATGCAGGTATCACTATCCTCGGTTGAATCACTTTTATTTAGAGCAAAATCTAATTTACGCAAATCATTAGCGGTTTTTTACAAAAATCAAGAATGTTAACATGGCAAAATTATCTGACATCGAAACCAAGGTAGAACAAACGATGAACTCATTAGATGGGATGTCGTCTGCTGAACCCAAGCCTTTTTTTTATTCACGTCTTCATGCACGAATGGAACATAAATTACTAACACCTCGCAAGGTTTTAGGCTGGCAGTTCAAGCCCGTTTATGCCATTTCGGCGGTTGCTTGTTTATTGATTATTAATGTTTTTACGGTATTGAGTTTCCCAAAAAAGCAGGAATCAAATCCCGAACGGTATAACCTGTATGAAAGTGGAGGTTTTTAATCATGTATTCGCCTAAGAAAATGGAAGATTCAAAAAAAATACAATCTCTCTGGATTGTCATTATTTTGTTAATACTGATGAATTTATCGGTATTATCTTGGCTTTGGTTTTCCCAAAGACCTCCGCAAGACCCCCTAAGTCCAGAAAGAATTGAAAAAACATTACACTTTAATCACGAACAAGAAGAACAATTTAGGAAAATAAAAGATGACCATTTTGCTGAAATCTTACCCATCCGTGATAGCATAAGAATCATTAAATCTGAACTATTTGATTATCTGAAACAAGAAAATCCAAACCTTCAATTTATTGACGCTAAAATGAAGATAATGCTTGAAAAAATAAAAGAAAATGAGACAAAAACATTACAACATTTCGCTAAAATCAGAGCGATTTGTACTCCAGAACAGAAAGTCGTTTTTGATAATGACATTTTAGAAAGATTTAAAAAACAAGGTCCAAATGGTTTTGGTCGCCCACATGAAGGCGAAAGACTTCCAAGACCATAAAGATTTACTCCAAACAATTTCTTAAAATATGACAACATTGTACCTAACAATTCTTTAACGTATAAATTTAAAAAAATGAAAAATTACTTTTTGATTTTCGCACTAATAATACCGATTTTGGCTTGCAAAAAAACGGAAGATGCCACCCCGACCACAAGCACCACAACCACCACTGGAAGCATTGATATTTCGGTGCTAAAAGATAAATTTTACAGTAGCCCAACTTTTAGTAGCACCGTTACAGTAACCGTTGAAGGAAACTATTTGGTAATAAAAACCAATGCTATTCCAGACCACAAAAGCCCCTATTACAGTGTATCGGATGCACGATATGAAGCCTATAACGGAACAAATTCCCTTTTTAAAGCTGCTCCAAATGCCATAACTGCACAAAATTTAACATTCAAAATTCCGATAAATCCCAAAGAAGCTTCCACAAAATCAGCTACCCCTATGGGACCCATTGGCGTATCATTGAATGGTGTTCCATTTTTTAATCAGTATGCCGCAGGTGGAGCAAAATTAACGGGAGAAATCAATGGTTTTGACCAAAATGGTGGTCATCCGCAGCAGCAAGGACAGTATCACTATCATGTTGAACCCTTGAATTTAACAAAAAATAAAGGTTCAGATGCTTTCTTGGGGCTTTTGTTAGATGGATTTCCAGTTTACGGACCCAAAGAAAATGGAGCTTTGGTAAAAGAAAGTGATTTAGATGCTTATCATGGGCATACTGCCAAAACTACCGAATTTCCGAATGGTATTTATCATTATCACATCACCTCCGCCGACCCATATTTGAATGGTAGTGGTTTTTTTGGAACGGCAGGAACGGTAAGTCAATAACATGGATAAAACACTGATATTATTGATACTATTATCCGTTTTGATTTCTTGTAAAAAAAAGACAGATAGTAGCCAAAAAGAACCTGTTGCCATTCCAAAAACTGAATTATTGGCGGATAATAAAGGATTTGGATGGCAGCAAGATATTTTATTTTTCAAAAGAAAACCCTATTCAGGATATGTTCTTGAAAAATACCCAAATGGACACAAAGCCACTCTAAATGCTTATTTCAGAGGAAAGTTAGAAGGTATCCAACAGAAATGGTTTGAAAATGGAGCAAAAATGGAAGTCAGACATTACGCTGAAAATCGGAAAGTAGGCACTCACGAAGGCTGGTACGAAAACGGACAAAAACGTTATGAATATTTTATTGAAAACGATATTCCGATAAAAACTCATCGAGAATGGTATCAAAGTGGGCAACTCTATTCTCTCTTCAATTACAATAACCAAGGACAACCCGAAGGCACGCAACAAATGTGGTTTGCAACTGGGCAAATCAAAGCGAACTACGTTATCAAAAATGGCAGACGTTTTGGTTTATTGGGAGCGAAGGGCTGTATGGGAGAAGGTGAAAAGAAATTGAGTGATTTACAAGCTAAAAAATGATTTCTAAAAATTATCGTGCGATACTTTATCTTATACTATGAGCCATACAAAACCAATTATCAAAACGATATTCCTAATAATCCTAAACCTCGCTTGCACTCAACAACAAGCCTCCTCTCCTATTCAAGAAGGAATTCCCTATTTTCATACCTCAGATTTTACGCCAATTTGGCTTTCAAACAAGGCTCAATTGGATACCTTACACACGATTGCGGATTTTAAATTCAAGAATCAAAAAGGAGAAACGATTTCACCTGAAAATTACAGAGGGAAAGTCCACGTAGCCAATTTTTTCTTCACCATTTGCCCAAGTCTCTGCCCTAAGATTATGGGTAATATGCAGATGGTTCAAAAGGAATTTAAGGATGATAAAAATGTGTTGATTGCCTCATATAGCGTTATGCCCGACCATGATAGCGTGTCCGTCCTTCGTAATTATGCCAATGCCCACAACATTTTAGACAACAAATGGCAATTGTTGACAGGTGATAAAAAGAAGATATATGAAATTGCTCGCCGTTCCTATTTTGCGGATGAAAATTTAGGAGTCCAGAAAGGAGAAAACGATTTTCTGCATACCGAAAACTTTATTTTGGTCGATAAAAATCTGCATATCAGAGGGATTTATAACGGGACTTTATCATTAGAAATTGAGCAATTAATCAAGGATATTCGAGCGTTAGAAATGGAATAGAAAAGTTTATATTTGATTATTTTTCAAAGAAATATTTTCTAACCTCCTCAAAATATGTGTCGCTAACTGGAATTTTAAAAACTCCTATTGATAAATCCTTACTTTTCAGTGCATTAACCTGTATTTTATTGATAATATAAGAACGATGTACTCGCATAAACTGCTGATTGGGCAAACTTAATTCTAAAGATTTGAGCGTTTGATAACTCATTATCCTCTTAGTAGTAGTTTGAAAAATTACATATTCACTACTTCCTTCAATAAAAAGGATTTCATCCAAACGAATCTTGTGTAAATCGTAGCCTGATTTTATAGTAATGGTTTCTTCTTGTTTTGAAAGTTGAAAATAATTTTGAGCTTTTTCAATCGCTACTTGAAAACGTTCAAATGTGATAGGTTTTAATAAATAATCTAATACATTCAGGTCAAATCCAGTTATAGCATACTCAGAATATGCAGTGGTAAAAATGATTCGGGTCTTGGGATTTACAATTTTTGCCATCGCAGTGCCGCTCATTTCCGGCATCTGAATGTCTAAAAAAAGCAAATCAACTTCTTGATTTTCAAGTATTTGCAAAGCATAAAATGGATTTTCGATAGTTCCAATCAAAGAAAGGCATTCATTTTTTTGGATATACATTTTCAGAAGAATTCTGGCTAATTCTTCATCATCCACTACCAAGCATTTAATCTGTTTCGTTGCCATTTATAATAAGTTTTACGTTAAAGGTTGAATCATTTTCTTTGATAGCTAATAGGTGTTTTTGGGGATATAAAATCTTTAATCTTTTTTTTACATTTTCCAGTCCAATTCCTCCGATATTGTCTTTGCTGATAGGATGATTTGGCTTACTATTTTGTATTTCAAAATGAATAATTGTTCCATCTACCATAATTTTTATATGTATAAAAGAATCTCCTTTTTTCTCAATATAGCTGTGTTTTAAGGCATTTTCAACAAAAGGAATCAGTAACATAGGAGCTATTTGGGAAGACAAATTATTGATATTTTTTTCTACTGTTATGGGATAAGGGTCTATACTTTTAAGTGAAAAAAGTTTGATATAGTTTTCGATATAGGTTATCTCCTGTTGAATTGACACATAAGATTTTTCACAATCATAAAGTACATAACGCAACATTGTAGAAAGATTACTAATACTCTGTTGGGTTTTATCTGAATCAATTACCGAAAGCGTATAAATATTGTTTAGTGTATTGAACAAAAAATGTGG
>JANPGQ010000618.1:0-6760 GCA_031423975.1 Cytophagales bacterium
CCGATTGCTGTAAAAATGCACGGCTTGGATGTCATTTTTGACGATTCAAATCCTGATTTTACAATTGAAAGTAAATCTCCAACTACCGAAATTCAACATTATTTTTATGGAAATGACCCTGCAAAATGGCAAAGTAATGTGCAGTCTTTTGGCGAAATTTGGTTGAGAAATATCTATCAAGGTATTGATTTAAGACTTTATGCTACGGATAATGCTTTGAAATACGAGTTTGTGGTTGCTCCAAAAATATCAACTGAGCAAATAAAAATGCGATATGAAGGAGCCGATGAAATTTTGATGGAAAACGGTAATTTGAAAGTGAAAACATCTTTGGCAGATATTATAGAAATGAAACCCTATTCATTTTCCGAAACTATCATCAATGCCAATTCAAGAGTGGGTTTTTCGGAAGTAAAATCTAATTTCAAAATCAATAAAAATGTCGTAACTTTTTCTTTTCCAGATAATTATGATACTGAAAAGACGCTCACGATTGACCCAAAATTAGTATTCTCAACGTATTCAGGTTCAACGGCAGATAATTGGGGACATACCGCTACCTACGATGCCGATGGAAATCTATACGCTGGTGGCTCTACGCTATTAGAAAGAGGCGGTAGTTTTCCGACCACAATAGGGGCATATCAACTCACCAATGGCGGCTATTGGGATGTGGCAATTATGAAATTCAGTAAAGACGGCACTAAGCTATTATATTCCACTCATTTAGGGGGTGAAAATGCTGATATTCCGCACAGTCTTATCGTAAATTCAAAAGGTGAATTATTGATTTTTGGTACAACGTCCTCCCCAAATTTTCCCACAACTGCCAATGCTTACGACCAGACTTTTAATGGCGGAGGAAGCCTAAATAACAATACTACGGGGCAAACTTACAGCAGAGGAAGTGATATTTTCGTGTCAAAACTTAGTTCAGATGGCTCTAAACTGGTTTCTTCCACTTTTCTGGGTGGCTCTGGCAATGATGGACTCAATCTTTATACCTTAAATTATGGCGATGAATTTAGAGGAGAAATCGTAACTGACGAACAGGATAATGTTTACATTGCTTCGGTTACGGATTCACCAAATTTCCCGATTATCGGTGGGAATATTTCGTCAAGGAGTGGGGTTAGCGATGCTATTATATGCAATTTTAATCCAGATTTATCAAAAATCTTGTGGAGTACTCTTGTAGGTGGCAATGATTATGAAGCGGCTTTATCCCTCAAAGTTGCTAAATCTGGGAATGTTTATGTTTGTGGAGCTACCACCAGTAGCGATTTACCTTTTTCTCAAACCCTTCAGCCCAAATGGCAAGGCAATGCGGATGGTTTTGTGATGAAATTTACCCGTGATATTACCAAAAGTTTTACGCCAATGGCATTTAACGGAACGTATTTAGGCACAAGTAATCTGGATTTAGCCCAATTATTAGACCTCGACCAAGACGAAAATGTGTATGTTTACGGTTTAACGATTGGTGGAAATTATCCCATCGTAAATGCCCAATATTCCAATCCCAAAAGTGGACAATTTATTCATTCTTTGGATAAAACTTTATCAAAAACCAATTTCTCAACTACCATCGGAACGGGTAAAAGCTCTCCTGATATTGTTCCAACGGCATTTTTGGTGAATGAATGTGGCAATATTTATATTTCGGGTTGGGGTGGCAAAGTGAATAATAATCTACCAAATGCTCCTCGGGTTAGTACAGTGGGAATGCCAGTAACGCCTGATGCTTACCGCACAACTACGGATGGCAATAATTTTTACATTGCTTTATTAGAAAAAGGGGCAAAATCATTGCTTTATGCCACTTTTTTCGGAGGAGATAATGCCTCTTCAAGTGCCGCTGGCGACCATGTGGACGGTGGTACTTGCCGTTTCGACAAACAAGGATTTATTTATCATTCCGCTTGTTCGTGCAATCGAACTAATGCTCCTTCCAGTTTTCCGACAACACCCAATGCTTGGTCAAGGACTAATCCTTCCCCTAATTGTAACAACGCAGCCTTCAAGTTTGATATTGATAATTTGAAAGTCGCTTTTGATGCACTGGACGGCACAAAAAAATCCGCCAGTTCTTCGCCCGATACTTTGTTTGGTTGTGTGCCATTCAAAGTTAATTTTCAAGATACCAGCGAAGGAGCAAAAACAATTTCGTGGAATATTGGTGGAGAAAAAAACTCAACCGCCAGTGTAGAAGATTTTACTTTCACCAAGCCAGGCGTTTACACGATTTCTCTCAAAGGAACAAACTTGCTATCGTGCAAGCGAGAAGAAACCGTCAAGAAAATTATTAAAGTTTTACCCGCCGATTTTAAACTAAATCCCGATGCGATAAGTGGTTGTGAAGGTAAAACGGTCGAATTGGTAGCTTCGGGCGGAACGAAATATGTATGGTCGCCAGCCTTGGGGTTGAGTTCAATAAGTATTGCTAATCCAATGGCAACTATCACAAAATCAACGACTTATTCTTGCGAAATCTCTAATCAGTACGGTTGTAAAGAGACCAAAACTGTACAAGTAAAATTAGAAGAAGCCCCCGCAAAAGTTTCTAATGACACAACGGTTTGCAGAAATTATAGTGTTCAATTATTCGCTTTGGGTGGAACAAAATATACGTGGAAATCAAATTTACCTTTGACAGACTCAACCGCAGCCAAGCAAAAAGTAGTTATTACAAAACCTGCCACTTTTACGGTAACTGTTTTTGACGAAAGGACCAATTGCAAAGCACAACGGACAATAAATGTGGGAATTGATGAAAGTTTTAAACCAGATTTTGCCTTAAAAATTATTGAGGATTGTGGCAAACCTACCATTGTTCAGATTGTAAATAATTCTAAAAATGCCACAAAATACGTTTGGCTTACGGGCTTGGGAGATAGCCTAACCACTCAAAACCCCGCTCAATTTGTGTATAAAGAGGCAGGAGTTTATATGATTACGCTTAAAAATTATAAGGCAGATTGTTTATTACAAGATTCAAAGAAAATTGAATTAGATAAACCCGCTACGCCACCCAACGTAGTAACTCCAAACGGCGACGGTAAAAATGATACCTTCAATGTGGGGGCAAAATTGGAAGTGCTTGAAATTTATAATCGTTGGGGACAAGCCATGTTAAAAACAAGTTCATATCAAAACGATTGGGGCAAAGATATTCCCGTAGGAACGTATTATTATTATCTCAAAACCGTTGGTGGGGCAGAATGTAAAGGATGGATTGAGATTTTATAATTTTTTAGTAAATTTGTAAAAATAAAACACAACAAACTGAATATGAGGAAATTGATATTAGGCTTAATGTTCGTAGGAGTATCGTTCATTGGCAAAGCACAAGGTATTTATGGTGAAACTATCACTGAAAAAGGAGCAATTCCAGCCACAGAATTAGCGACAAAACTGGAAAATAAAACGGAAATGCCCGTAAAAATCACGGGTGAAGTAGAGTCGGTTTGCAAAGCTGCTGGCTGTTGGATGAAAGTAAAAACGGCAGACGGAAAAACAATCCGTGTGACATTTAAAGATTATGGCTTTTTTGTTCCTAAAGATATTACTGGAAAAACTGTAGTTTTTGAAGGCGTTGCTAATGTAAAAACAACGTCAGTAGCCATGTTGAAGCATTATGCCGAAGATGGCGGAAAAAGTAAAGAAGAAATTGCAAAAATCACCGAACCTGAAAAGGCGATTGGAGTGGTGGCAACGGGTGTGATAGTAAAATAAAAGAAATTTATGAGTTTAAAGTGTAGGAGTGCTATCAAACTCATAAACATTAAACTGATAAACCTTAAGTGTTCATTCATGGCATGACAAATAGCAATAATGATAATTGATGCAATAATGCTCGAAGTCATGCCATGAATTCAGTCTATTTTAATAAAATTTCATTTGATTTCTTAACCCTGAAAACTTTCTTAAATCCAAGGCAATTGAGCCTATTTTAAGTTCAACTTCCGCCCGAACTGGAATTTTATTAGCATCATCCGTTACCCAAAGTTTTACAGATTCTTCATCTTGGAAAAAGTTGTTTTTGGGCAATTGGGGCGTAATTTTGAAAGTATTTATTTTGCCAAATTTCGTTTTTACAACCTCTTTTCCTCGATATTTTAACCGCATATTATAAACTTCCCCTTCAAAAAAGAACTTTACAGGGACACTTGAACCAATTTCCATTTTTGAGAAATCAATCGTTCTCAAAAAGTAATACCCACTCACCACATCTTGAATATTGTCTGGAACATTGTAGGTTTTTTTCTCATTATCATCATCAATATCGTACTGTTTTGCGGTATTTGCGTTGTGATTAAACACAATTCTTTGCTCATTTTTATATTCTCCTTCTTGTTTTTTTTGGTAAAATAATTGAGGTAAAATCAAGGCAGTATCAATGTATGATGTCCAAACGTCTCGCACTTTTGTAAACCAATCAGTCATACCAACCGTGCGAGCCACAATATTTACTTTGTAGCAAGGTTTACCATTGGCAGTTTGAAATTTGTCATCAACATCCACAACTGCCTCCGCTGCGTTCACAAAACCATAATGTACCCGATATTCAATGTGTTCGCCCGTGGTGAAACTGGTTTGGTCAATTACACGCTCACGGTCAGCCGATTTGAAACTCATGGCTGTTAATAATAAAGAGGTAGCAAAAAATAGTTTCTTCATGTTTACTGATTATATTTTCTTTTCAAATATTTCAAATATGCCTCAAAATTCTCTCCAAACTGATTTTTAAATTGTAATTCAAATTCATTTTGTTTAGAATTGTAAGTCTTAAAACTCACAAAATAAGCATTGTTGGGCAAATCATTTTTATTAAATTGTCGCTTTGGCAAATTGGGCAATTTAGCGTAAAGCGTATCTTGACTTTGTTCAATTTTTTCAATTAACGCATATTTTAAGGAATCCTTATCTTTTGACGATAAATTACTTGAAAAGGTTCGATACAAACTATCTAATTTTAACGTTCCCCGATTGAGGTGTTTGATAAATCCCCCCTTCAAAGCTCTGGATTGAGTGTAGCGTTTATACTTTTCAGAATCTTCTCCATATTTGAACCGCATGAATCTTTTTGCTCCATAATCACCCACAAAATTGGCTAAATTTTCACTGGTTTCATGGGCATTTTTTACGAAAATAGTCCCATGTGTCATTTCGTGAATAATTACACTGGCTAATCTCCCATCTGGATAAAACAGCATATTGGACATGATAGGTTCGGGCAACCATCCTAAGGTTGAATAGGCAATGGCTTGTCCCATTTCAGTATCATAACCCTTTGATTTCCAAACTTTTTGTTCCTGATATGCCGACGTAGAATCAAAGAATCCTTTATAAGTAAAATTGCCAATAAACCAGCCTACAATCGGAAATTCAAACAAAACGGCTTCCATTTTATAGGGTTCAGCCACCGTGAGTAGGTGAATTAATGGCTTTCCTTCTTGGTCATAAAGTGTCTGATTGACCTTCGGATTATCCTGCAAACCCAAAGAATCAATGGCATATTTCCTTACTTCTTGAATGAATAAAATCCGTTTTTTCAAGGAATCGGGAACGGATTTATTTTGCAAAACTTCCGAAAGCGGACGAGTATTAAAAGCCACATCCAGCCCACCTTTGGCTTGTTGATATAAATAAGAAACCCAAGATTTTTGCCAAATTAATAGACCGATTATCAAAAAGATAACTGCTATCCAAAATCTTTTTCTTCGAGATTTTTGTATTTGTTTTTGAAGTAAAATCATTGCTATTTATAATCCTGAATATTCAAAATATTTTGACAAAACTCATACTCAACGGGTTGATTTGAACAGATAAACAATAAACGATTTTTGGAATATTCTTGTACATTACTCAGATACCAGTTTGTAGCTTGGGCATCCAGATTTGAAGTAGGTTCGTCAAGCATCAAAATTTCACAGTCCGACAGAAATGCAAGCCCCAATTTTACTCGTTGTTTCATGCCCGAAGAGAAAAACTTAATTTCCTTATTTTTGGCTTTGGGCAGTTCTATAAAATCAATAAAATCAGCAATGGAAAGGTTATTTTTGAAGGGTTTGAATTTGATATGAAAAGCTAATAATTCGCTTAACGTAAAATCCTCGATGAGTTCGAGATAGGGGGCAGCAATGATGAGATGTTTATAGAAATTATCTATTTCAATAATTTTGTCACTAATTTTATAATTGATAACTCCTTCTGATTGAGGCATATAGCCCGATAAAACTTGTAGAAGTGTAGATTTCCCACTTCCATTTGAGCCTACAAAAGTATATGATTCCCCACTTTGAAATGTCTCATTCAAATTTCTAAAAATCCATTCATTACTGAATTTTTTGCCAAGATTTTGTGTGGAGATTTGCATTTAATTTTAGACTGCAAAGTTGTTGCATTTAAAGCAACTTTGCGACTTGGAAAGTTACGGAAGTCGTCCTTTAAAAGGACGACTTCCTTGTTTTAAAATTGATTATAAAACAATGAAAATCGCCATACTTAGTTTTGATATAGAAGAATTTGATATGCCTTACGAGTACAGTGGAAAACCTACGTTGGAAGAACAAATCGAAACTTCTACAAAAGGCTTAGAAACAATTACTTCAATTTTAAATAAATACCAAGCAAAAGCTACTTTTTACTGCACAGCAGTTTACGCAACCGCAAAACCAGAATTGATAAAAGCGTTAAGTAAAAAGCATGAAATTGCGTCACATAATCACTATCATTCAAGTCATAAAAAAGAGGATTT
>JANPGQ010000619.1:0-3637 GCA_031423975.1 Cytophagales bacterium
CCATTAACACCCGATACTCACCACCTTTTTAACAATGATGCTTTTTCCAAAATGAAAAAAGGAATGATGCTTATTAACACTGGTCGGGGGGCGATAGTAAACTCATCAGATGCCGTTACAGCCCTAAAAAGTGGACAGTTAGGGTATTTAGGCATTGATGTTTATGAGGGCGAAGAAAATTTATTTTTTAGGGATTTATCGGAAACTATTATTCAAGATGATGTAATAGAAAGATTAATGTCCTTCAATAATGTGCTGATAACGCCACATGAAGGATTTTTTACCCAAGAAGCCGTTGAGCAAATTGCAGTTACGACTCTACAAAATTTTACTGACTTTGAAAATGGAGCAGTCTTGAAAAATGAAGTAAAATGATTATCCTTCTCAGGATTCTGATTTAATTAATGAAACCGAACAAAGTGAATTATTTAAACAATTAAAAGAAACTTTGATATGAAAAATGAAGATATTGCCGTTTTTTCTTTGCGTCATAATCCTTTTACGATAAATGAATTTGAAGAAGCTTTGCAAAATTCTATGCGTAAATATTCATTACGCCATTTGAATTTTATGGAGGATATTTCGGAAGAACAAATCTCGGAAGCCTTACAAAAGTCAATGCATGTTTGCCGTTTGGCGGGGGTAAATAGCGTTCAGCATTTCAAGAAAATTTATGTGTACGATCCAGCAGTAAGTACGATGCACATTGACTGGCGAATGACGAAAAAAGGACTTAATTTAATGGTTATGCAAACCCATTCCATCAATGAAAAAATGGCTCGTTGGCTTTGGGAATTGGCGGATTTATAGGTTGAATATTTGAAAATAAACAAAATATTGTATGCAAAACCTGCGTCCATACGTTTTTTGGCAATTTGATGCTCCTTACTGGTTTCAAAAATTGAATAGTTCCTCGCAGGGCTTGTCCCAAAATAATGCCGAAAAAATACTTAGCCAATCATCTCAATTCACCAAAAAACCTTCTCATTTTCAGAAAGATTTTTTACTTTTTGTTTCCCAATTCAAAAGCCCTTTAATGCTTCTACTCATCGGAGTTATCACTTTCCTCACACTTCTTTACGTGTTGAAAGTAAAAGAAGCAACTTTTCAAACGGGCTTGTTTATTGAGTCAATCGTAACCGAATTATTTATTCTCTTCATTATCCGAACTCATAAAAATTTATTCAAAAGCAAACCCGCCAATTCGCTTTTCGTTCTGAGTATTATTGGCTTATTTTTGACAATTTCACTGCCTTATTTACCCTTTGCGAATAATATTGGATTGGTGCCGTTACCCCTCAAATATATGGCAACCATGCTTTTGATTGTGCTTGTTTACATCATCACAGCAGATATTTTAAAGGTATGGTTTTTAAGAAGTTTAAAG
The DNA here is from genome assembly GCA_031423975.1 of Cytophagales bacterium. GTDB lineage: Bacteria > Bacteroidota > Bacteroidia > Cytophagales > Spirosomataceae > Arcicella. The sequence goes on from JANPGQ010000619.1 coordinate 1,388, forward strand.
GGTAAATAATTAAAATAAAATTCCATGAAAAACATAACACAACTCCTGTCTTTGATTGACAACGAAAGAGAATTTTTAATCAATCACGTTTGTCAAACCATTCCAAAAGAATCCCTCCATTTACCAAGTCCAAAGCATTTGGATGATTGCTTTTTGTCGAGCAATCGCAACGGGCAAACCCTCAGAAGTTTGGCTCAATTGTATCAACACGGACGACTCTCAAATACAGGCTACCTTTCCATTTTGCCCGTTGACCAAGGCATTGAACACACTGCTGGCAGTTCATTTGCTCCAAATCCTATGTATTTTGACCCTGAAAATATTGTAAAATTAGCCATCGAAGCGGGTTGTAATGCGGTGGCTTCTACGATGGGTGGATTAGCGATGCTTTCGAGAAAATACGCTCATAAAATTCCGTTTATTGTGAAACTCAATCACAACGAATTGATGACTTATCCCAATAAATACGACCAAATTATGTTTGGCTCAGTCCGTGATGCTTGGAATATGGGGGCGGTGGCAGTTGGGGCAACAGTTTATTTTGGCTCCAAGGAATCTGACAGGCAGATCATTGAAGTGGCAAAGGCTTTTGAAGAAGCCCATAATTTGGGAATGGCAACCATCTTGTGGTGCTATACTCGAAATGATGCTTTTGTGAAAGATGGCATCGACTATCATACTTCGGCGGATTTGACGGGGCAGGCAAACCATCTGGGTGTGTCCATTCAAGCGGATATTATCAAGCAAAAATTACCGACTAATAATGGGGGGTTTACCGCCATAAAATTTGCCAAAACCAATCCCGAAATGTACACTAAATTAAGTTCCGACCATCCGATTGATTTGTGCCGATACCAAGTAGTTAATTGTTATTCGGGAAGGATTAATTTGATAAACTCAGGTGGCGAATCAAAGGGGAATGCGGATTTATCGGATGCCGTAAAAACTGCTATCATCAATAAAAGAGCTGGTGGTGCAGGGTTAATTATGGGCAGAAAAGCCTTTCAACGCCCTTTTAATGAGGGAGTTGAGTTGATTAATGCCGTCCAAGAAATTTATTTGGCATCTGAAATTACGATTGCCTGAAAATAGCTACACCTGTTTCTTCAAAGATTTCATCATTTTAAAATAAAGTAATTTTTCGTCAATCGGTTTGGAGATATAATCATCCATGCCAGCGGCAATACATTTTTCAACATCTACCGTAGTAACATCCGCCGTGAGGGCAATAATGGGAATCTGAGATTTCATTTTCTCCCGAATATATGTGGTGGTTTCAAACCCATCCATTTCGGGCATTTGTAAATCCATCAAAATAATATCATATTTATTTTTCTGTAATCTTTCGAGGGCAATTTTGCCATTGTCCGTAATTTCCACTTCGCACCCAAAATCCATTAAAATAATTTTTATTAAAAGCTGATTGAGTGCCATATCTTCAACCACCAATACTTTTACATTTTCCATTTTTAGGTCAAATTCAGTCAATATTTCCTGTTCAACTTGTGGGGTTATTTTTTTGAACCGTAAATTAAAGTTGAATTTTGTACCTTTTTTGAATTCACTTTTCGCCGAGATTACCCCTCCTTGAACTTCCACTAATTTTTTAACGATGCCAAGCCCTAAGCCAGTACCCCCGTAAAAAATTTCACCATTTTGATGAGCTTGTTCAAAATTTTCAAAAATATGTGCTACTCTATTTGGTGGAATTCCGATACCAGTATCGGTTAATATAAATTCAATCAAAACACTATTTATATCTTCTTCTACCAAAGAAACTTTTAAATGGATATTCCCTTTGTTAGTAAATTTGACGGCATTACTCAATAAATTCAAAATTATTTGTCGCAAACGCATGGGGTCGCCTTCAATAATTTTTGGAATATTGTCATCATATTCCTCGCTCATTTCTAAATTTTTTTCTTTGATTTTTATCTCAAACAGTTGCACCATTGCAGTAACAGAATCTTGTAGATTGAAAGGAATTTGCTCAAAAGTCATTTTTCCAGCATCTACTTTGGCAAGGTCGAGTATATCATTTATTAAAATTATCAGTGAAGCCCCCGATGTTTTAATGGCGTTGATATACTGCTTTTGCGTTTCATTCAAGTCTGTTTTCAACACCACATTCGTAAATCCCACAATGGCGTTCATTGGCGTTCGGATTTCGTGGCTCATGTTCGACAAAAATTGTTGTTTGGCTTTTACGGCATCCTCGGCAATTTTGGTTTTTATTTCAGCATTATTTTT
>JANPGQ010000620.1:0-5852 GCA_031423975.1 Cytophagales bacterium
AGTGGAAAATTATGACCTTTTCAAAAATAAAGACGGACTAACTACCTATAATTTCTTTCCAACTAAACCTTCCAAGCACTTCCCACACGGCAATATTTTACATCGTTTTAAATACTTCAAAATTCCTGATGATATTGATGATACTGCCATGATTTATTTGACCAAACCACATACGCAAGAAGATGCTAAATGGTTGAAAAACAAATTAATACAACATTCAAATGGTTATGAGAAAACAATAAAAAGCACTTTCTCAGAATATCAAAATCTGAAAGCATATTCCACGTGGTTTGGTAAAAATATGTATATCGAATTTGATGCGTGTGCCTTATCAAATATGATTTATTGTTTGCTTTATTACGGCTTAGAATTGGACGAACACGGGCAAGACTCCATAAAATATATTCAGCAAACTATTCTTTCAAATCAGTACATCGACCAACCTTTTAGGGTTGCTCACCAATACGCCCGCACACCGCTGATTATGTATCACGTAATGCGATTAATGAATAAATTTCATATTCCCAAATTAGAAATTTGTCGTGAGAAATTGGAGTGTGATATTTTGTATTATTTGCAGAAAGAAGATTTGTCATTTATGGATAAAATTGTATTAGAAACAAGTTTAAAAAGCAAAAACGCCGTTGAGCGGGGGGTAAACCTCAACGACGTTAATACAAATTATCCATTTTTCATTGCTGGTTTCCTAACCGCCTACGAAAATCCGTTGCTTTACAAATTAGCCTCTTCTCCACTTTTTCATATTCAATGGACTTGTGAGGCACATGGTTTGGCTTTATTGGCAGAGAGAATGGCTACTTTTCTCTATGATTGATTTTTTACAAATTAGTGTATTGTTTTACAAAATTTACCCAATCTATTCCTAATGGAATCGTGATAAATTTTCCTTTTGGACTAATTAGAACCTTAGTTGGATAGCCATCTAAAGCAAATTGTTTCTCAATTTTGTCATCTGACATTGCTACCGGAAAAGAGTATTTTTTCTTCTGCATATACGTCAATACTTTTTCTGGTGTATCTCGACAAGCAATTGTTAAAAGTCTAACGTCTTTATTGGGAGATAGTATAAAAGCATCATATAACTTTTGCAAATCAGGATGCTCTGAAACGCAAACTGCACACCAAGTTCCCCAAAAATCAAGCAAAATCCATTTACCCGACAATTCTTGACTGGAAAAAATTTTCGTGTCCAATTGGCTTAGAGATACATCAGGGGCTGTTTTCCCAGTGTTGCTAACTGCATCTTGCCAATAATCCTCAAAACTTTTTCCTGACAAATTGTATTTTTTATAATACGTTTCCAGTCTGTTTTTATTGGTAGGGTCTAATAATGACATTGATAGCAAAGTAGCTAAAATCTTGGTTTTATTTGGATTATTTGCCTCAATAAAATCTAAATAATCATCTTTGAAGCCTTTCTTTTCAACGCCAAAAAGTAATGAGGAATCATAAATATAGGAATCATTCACTTGGTCGATGTGGTCAGGGCTGTAAAGAGAAGCTAACTTTAAAAAATCTCTTTTCTTAACCAAATCTTTGGTTTCATTTGCTTTCACAAAGTTTACGTAGGCATACATATATCTATGCCACGCACGTCTGCTCAAATCGGCTCTGTTAATAGAATCAGTAAGAATAATCTGGTTATTTCGTAAATGACTGCTTATTCTGGCAAATAGTTGTTCGGCTATCGGTTTTAAAACATTTTGTTTTAAAATTGTACGATAAATCAATAAACCAAAAGTACCTGTTTTATTAGTATAGATTAGGGTGGGTAAGAGTTGAGTATTTATAAACTCTTGTGTTAATTTCTTGGACTCTAAAACATTATTTTGGTTGTCTTGTATTTTTGATAAAAAAAGTATGGGTTTTGCCATTACTACTAATCTTTTGGAAGAATCAGTCATGATTTTTTCCAATATTTGCTTATAAAGTATTTGTTTTTTAGTCACTTCAATTACTTTCATAGAATCAAGTTTACTTATATCCTTTTGTATCAAACCTTGTGCTAAATCAGAGTATATTGTCATTTCAAAAAAACGATAATATTCTTCACGAGAATTTAGTTTTTGAATACAGTAGTAAGCGGAATCAGCATTGGGATTTTTTACAGTGAACTCTTGAAAACCCTTCATATATTTACCAGGAGATTCACTGGAATATTTATTGAATTGAGCAATGGCATTACCATAAAAGAACATAGACATAGTAAATAAAATCAACTTTTTCATAGAATATATTTGTTTAATAAAGCTCTGTTTCTGAGCCTTTTAGGTTGAAAAAAATAAAACCATTCCGAATATACAGAATGGTTTTTAGAAAATGGTATTATCTTTTATTCAAACGGAGAGAATGGCTATTTAATAAACGTGGCATGAGTATGTTTTCCTACTAAATTAAAAGTTGAACTATCACCCAAAACCACATTTTTTGATTGAATGTAGGAATAGTAAATATTCAAAACAGAGTGTGCTGGTAAATCTATATTACAATTTTTGACGGTGATGCCCTCAAACGTAATTTCTGGATTGACTTTACTTTTGATATCAATACTATCAAGCATACATTTATGGAGATTCAAGATTCCTCTTTTCAGAAATGTTGCTTTCAAATTTCCATACTGAAAAGTGCTATCAATATTTACAGGATAATCGCCATCATTTAATGGCTTTTTGTAATCCAATACCAGTGTTGGTAATTTAGGACAAATAATCTTTATAGACCCCGCTTTTGTCAAATCCAAATTTAATGTTTCACCATAATATTGAATTGTGAGTGAATCTTTATCTATTCTATTCACAATAATTTCATATTTATCACCTTTCTCAAAAACTACTTCATGTGTATATAATAAATTTAGTTTTTTGACTGCTTTCAAGCTAATCTTTCCTTCTTGTTCCAAAGGGTGTTTCAAGGCATCTAAATAAGCCCCTCGCATAATAAAAGTATGTGCAAATATGCCTAAAAGAATAGTAATTCCAGAGCCAATTATTAATTTATTTGATGTTTTCATGATTGCTGTTATTTATCGTTTGGGGATGAGAGATAATTTTTGAATCTGTCTTTAAGTTCCTCAAAATCAATACCTAAGAGTTGTATGTTCTTGAAAAAAGGAGGTAAATCATTCTGTAAAAAATCTTCTTTTCTGAAATTTTTTACCTTGTTTTCTGCCTCTTCTGCTACAAAATATCCCATGCCTCTTTTGGTGAAAATGATGTCTTTTTGTTGTAAAAAATCCATTGTCCGCATCACTGTATTGGGGTTTACTTCCAACTGCACAGCCAACTCTCGGACGGACGGAATTTTATCGCCTACTGCCCATTGTTTCAGTAGGATACGCTCGCAAATAAACTCGGCTATTTGGAGGTATATCGCTTTGTTGTCTCTAAATTCCATTGTTTTATACTTGTTTTTCTTTTAATCTGAAATAGGCAATCACCAATAAAAGAGGGGCAATGGCATATTTTAATCCGAACAATACATAATCTTCTAACATATCTTTGGTAGGTTTTATTTGGAAATAATGTGACTCACCCAATTGATTACTCAAATCGTCTAATAATAATTTCTGTATAAATCCAACCAATAGCACTATCACAAATAAAATCACAAACCCCGCAAATCCAGTTTTGATATACGACCAACCCATAAAGGTAATAGAACCCAAAATCACAAATGATTGTACTGCAAACCATGCTGGAATCAAAAAAGCTAATCTTGAATCTTTACTTTCAGTATCTCTTAAAAAATTAAAAAGATATTCATTTGGATTCAGTGCTTTTTTACCAACTAAACCATTGTGTATGCCATTGGCTATATTTACAAAAGAACAGTCAGTTAAGTAGAATAGTATAAAAAAAATAATTGGGAAAACTATAAAAATATATAGACAAGCACTCAATTGTTTTTCGAAATGAGAAGCTGGGACTAATAAAAAACTGGTGCTACTATTTTTGTCTGACAGGTCTTTGAAAATATAATTTGTAAAAAAAGAGCCTCCCAGAAAGAAAGTGACAAAGAAAAGCCCAACTCTAACTTGCATTTGCAATAGATTCCCAGTTTTCCAATCCATGCCAAGCGAATAAATTATAATTCCCAGACCAACGAGGATAACTAAAGCCATCAAAAATAATTTACGGTTTTCTACCCATTGTCGTTTTACGAGGAGGGCGAAGCGGTGATAATTAAAAAAGTTGTTCATATTATTTTAGTATTATTCTATGAAAATATCTGTTTTATTTTCTGTGGATTCGTCAAAGTTGCATTGAAAAGTAGCTCTAAATCGGTTTTAGATTGCTCATTATCAAGGTTTTGACTAACAACTGAAAACCCTTTTAATGAATGTTCTGAATACAAAACCGACTCATGATTGCTTACGGTTGAGACGTTTTTGAAGCATAATTTTTCAGAGATTTCTTCGGTATTGGCGTGCAGTAAAACTTCGGAATTATCCAGAATAATGATGGGGTCAATCAACGAATCCAAATCTCTCACTTGGTGCGTAGAAATCACAATAATCCGTTCAGCGGTTGCAACGGAAGCAATAATTTTTCTGAATTGACTTTTGGAAGGAATATCCAGACCGTTTGTGGGTTCGTCCATCAATAGCACTTTTGTGTTAGTAGAAAGGGCAAAACCGATGAGAGCCTTTTTCTTTTGCCCCAAAGAAAGCTCTGTAAACTTCTCATTTTCAGACAATTGAAATTCTTGGAGATATTCCGCAAATTGTTTTCTGGAAAAATTTGGGTAGAACGGTGCGTAAGTATCCACAAACTCCCGAATCTTGACGGGCGGCGTATGAAATTCTTCGGGCAGAAAATAGAGTTCTTGTAAGAAGGAGGGAAGACGGTCTTGTGCGGTGTAGCCGTTCACCTCGCAGGTGCCAGCCGTGGGAAAAAGCAAACCCGCAATGTTGCGGAGGAGGCTCGATTTTCCCGCTCCATTTTTGCCCAAAAGCCCATAGACATTCCCTGCGGAGAGGGTCAGGTTGAGATTTCGGAAGACTTCCTTCCGTTTTCCGTAATTAAAAGAGAGGTTGTTAATCTGTATCATTTTTTCGATGCGACCGTCGCACGGTTTGAATAAATGTTGTTTTAGTGTATTAGATATATAGTACACTACAAATATACCAGAATAGGTTTTATATTTCCAAATATTTTTTAAATTATTTGTAGAAATCTATCAAAATTTCCTCAAAATGTTTCAAATATTATCAATTTGATATACCCTCCTAATTGCCTGTTGTCAATTAACCGTTTTTTACTATCTTTCGCTATATTCTCTTATCGCTCCTCAAATAAAATTTTTGATAATTTTTTCTCAATTAAATTTCTTGATTCTTCAATGTTAAAATCATTTTTGATTGTTCATTTTTTGAAATGAACGAATCATTTTTTCAAAAACAATATTTCAAAACACAAATAATAACCAATGAAGCGTAGAGATTTTATTCAAAAAACCAGCCTACTGACTGCCACTACTTTGATGAGTAATAGACTAAGTTCTTTTGGAAAAGCAAAGAATTTCCCAGTAGTTCGAGTAGATGAAAACCAACGAAAATTTAAGAGCTCGGCAGTTGAGAATATTATTCAAGAAGTAAAGAAAAACGTCAAAAACGATGAAATGACGTGGCTTTTTGAAAACTGTTTTCCTAATACCTTAGACACAACGGTTGATTTTGAAATTGTAAATAACCGACCCGATACTTACGTCATTACGGGTGATATTGATGCCATGTGGTTACGAGATTCGTCGGCACAGATAACGCCTTATTTGTCTTTGGTAAAAAATGATGCCCCATTACAAAAATTGGTTGTTGGGGTAATTCATCGTCA
>JANPGQ010000621.1:0-15925 GCA_031423975.1 Cytophagales bacterium
TAACAATCGTTTGCCCAGGGTATATAAATACGCCAATTTCGTTGAGTGCCATCGGAAAAGACGGAAATGCTTACGGTAAAATGGACGTAAACCAAGCCAAGGGAATTCCTGTAAATATTTGTGCCAAAAAAATGATAAAAGCCTTAAAATCAGGTAAACACGAAATTGTAATTGCAGGATTGAAGGAAACATTTGGAACATATCTAAAACGATTTGCTCCAAGTATTTTGTGGTTATTCACAAAGAATTATTACATCACTTCTACGGAGGAATGAATTGGTAAACGGTGAACGGTAAAAGGTGAACGACACAGAGTAAATCTGCCCAAAGTATTATTTCGTTTACCTTTCACCGTGTACCGTTTACCGTTTACCAGCTAAATATTTCTCAAAAAATACCGCCGAAGCCTTGTACGCATTCACCCAATTTTGATGCAGTAAAAATCCGTGAACTTCATCAGGGAAAATCAATTGCTCTACATGAACATTATTTTTCCTGAGTGCCTCAGCCATAATAACTGTTTCGTTAAAAGGCACATTGCGGTCGTCATCACCATGAATCATTAATACTGGAGCTTTCCACGTACTAATGTATGGCAATGGCGAAGATTCGTAAGCAATTTTTGCCCAATCCGCCCGCTTGGCTGCATCATAAGAAGGAATAAAATTTTTGACCACATTATTCCAATCATGCACCCCGTGAATATCCACACCCGCTGCAAATAATTCGGGTGCTTTTGCCAAACCCATAGCCGTCAAATATCCGCCATAAGACCCTCCCCAAAGCCCAATTTTTGAGCCATCCACATCTTCACGATTTTTCAAAAATAATCCTGCACCCACTACATCGTTATATTCGCTCGCACCCGTTGCACCGTAGTTCAAAGCTTCTCTAAATTCCATACCGTAGCCAATGCCCGAACGATAATTTACCGCCAAAACTACATAGCCCTGACTCGCCAAATATTGGTTCATGGCGTATGCTTTGTGGTAATAATCACTATAATTAAAACCCAATAACATCTGACGGCGTGAACCACCATGAAAGAAAATAGCGGCAGGATGTTTGTCGCCAGCCTTGTGGTTTTTGGGTAAAAACAATTGCCCAGAAATTTTCATACCATCCTTTGCAGTAAACGTAATGGCTTGTGGTTGAGCCAATTGTGAAGAAGGAAAATCCGAAGCAATCATGTCAGGGGCTAAATCTTTCAGTTTTCCATCTGTCAAAATCATGCTTGGGCGGGCGGGAGTACGGGCATCGGAACGCAAGCAAAATACCTGCCCATTAGGCATTTGGGCGGGCAACCACTCAATGCCTTGCCCCAAAGAAATCTGTTTGGCAACACCACCCGAAGGCGAAACTTGCCAAATGTGTCGGCGGTCAATATCGCCAATATTTGCGTTGTAAATGATGGATTTTTTATCGGTAGAAAGCATGGCATATTCCACTTCGCCATCGTTGGGAGTTAATAATTTTGCATCCCCACCATTGGGCGAAACGCTGTACAAATGATTCCAATTATCGCCTTCATAACTGAAAACCAAGTAATTATCTGCCGTCCAAAACAAACGGTTATCGGCAATCAAAGCATTCTCAAAAAATGCACTTCCTCGACCATTTTTTGCCTTCCAAACTTCACGCCCTTTGCCCGTTTGAACATCCACCACTCGCACCGACCAAGGCAAACTTTCTCGTTCAGGACCAAAAATTAAGGCATCTTTTGAAAAGGGAACTCTCAGAAAACCCAAAGATTTCCCATCTGGCGACCATACGGGGTCAATGTCTTTATCAAAACTTGCATCCAAAAATTTGATGCTTTTATTCGCCACATCGCACACACCCACAAAGCTATGGTCGTTACGTCCACTCACGAAGGCAATGTGCGTACCATCGGGCGACCAACTAATTGAATTTTGGGTACCACGAGATTGAAAGAGTTTTTTGCCCGTAGCTTTTACACTGTCCAATCGAACTGTAAATACTTGTCCACCAGATAAGTACGCCAATATATCACCTTTGGGAGATAGTTTTGGGTACGTGCCATTAACTAATTTATGCAGATTTTTTCCATCCGTTCCCACCATGAAAATAGCTCTTTCTACGCCTTCCTGCAATTGTATCGGGTTCGGAATTTCTCCTGCCGAATTATTCGCCCCACCTCTAATAAAAATGAGCGAATTTCCATCATTTGTAAAAGTCAAACTATTGATTTCCTGACCGTTATCCCCTTCATAATTCGTGATTTTTCGAGGTTTATAATCAGGAGCTTCTGCCACAAAAATATTCCGAGAACCTTGCTGATTAAACACCCAAGCCACTTTATTGCCCACAGGTGAGGCTCTGAGTTCGGTAGGAAAAGGAGCAGACAAAACCTGTTCTATCGTAAACTGAGCAAAGGTTTTGCTGGAAAGAAAAAGGAAAATGAGGAGGAAGTATTGTTTTCTCATGATTTTTTGGGTTGATGTTAATTAAAGTTACACAGAAATCACAAATTCATTTCAGTTTTACCTTAAAAAACGATAATTTAGAGTAAACAACAAACACATGAAAAAACAAATAATCACTTTCAGCATTTTATTGCTCATTTCTTCCATCAGTTTTAGTCAAAAACTAAGCCCCATCGAAGCAAAAATAATCGCCCAAGTCAATGCACAACTCCCCCAAACAGAGGCACTTTTGAAAAAAGTGGTAAATATCAATAGCGGTACGCTCAACAAAGAAGGTGTGCGTGAAGTAGGAGCTATTTTTAGAAAAGGATTTGATGATTTAGGCTTCAAAACTGAATGGGTTTCATTGCCAGATTCTCTCAATCGGGCGGGGCATTTGGTGGCTGAACGCAAAGGTACGCAAGGCAAAAAACTCTTTTTGATTGGACATTTAGATACCGTTTTCGAGAAAGCTATGTCTTTTACGCCCTACACTTATCTCAACGATTCCACCATTACAGGACAAGGAGTTAATGACATGAAAGGTGGCAATATGGTTTTGTTAGCTGCTCTTAAAGTACTGAAAGATAATAATTTACTTGACAATACCAACCTAACGATATATTTCACAGGTGATGAAGAAAGTGCTGGCAAGCCTACCAGTATCAGTAGAAAAGACTTTATCGAAAGAGCTAAACAATGCGAAATAGCCCTTGCCTTTGAGACCGCCATCGGACTCAATACTGTTGCCACCGCCCGCCGTGGTTCGAGTGGCTGGAAATTGAACGTCAAGGGTATCATGGGACATTCATCCACCATTTTTAGTCAGCAAGCAGGTTATGGAGCAATCTACGAAGCCGCCCGCATTTTGAACGATTTTAGAGAACAAATGAGTACCGAAAAATACCTGACCTTCAACCCTGGTCTGATTGTGGGTGGTTCAGAAATCAACGATAACCGTGAAGCCATCGGCAAGGACAATATTATCTCGCCGAGAGTAAGCGTTACTGGTGATTTACGTTTTTTGACGGAAATCCAAAAGGAAAATGCCAGAATAAAAATGAAGGAAATTGTGGCTAAAAACCTCAATAAAACCAAAGCCGAAATCACTTTTCAAGACGGAATCCCAGCGATGGAACCCACTCCCGAAAACGAAAAAGTCTTGGCAACGCTCAATCAGGTAAGTTTAGATTTAGGTTTTGGTGAAGTAAAAGCGGGCGACCCAGGGTCGAGAGGGGCTGGAGATATTTCTTACGTTGCCAAATATGTAGCTTGTCTGGACGGCTTGGGGGCATCGGGCAAAGGGGCTCATGCACCAGGAGAAACCATGAATATTAAAGAATTTCCAAAACTGATTCAGCGAACAGCCATTTTGATTTATCGATTGACGAGGTGATAGCTAAATTTTAGGCTACAAAAAAGACTATCTTCATTACGAAAATAGCCTTTTTTACTTTTATTGAAAATCCGAAATCTCAAATCGAAAATCCGAAATCAAATTAAGCTGGTTGAGAACTCATTACTTCCGTTTGTTTACGGATAGATTCTAAGTGAACCAATTTGAATAATTCTTCTACAAATTCTGGATATAAACCCAAACCAGTTGCTTGTTTAGCACGGTCAGCATGAACTTGTTTCCAACGGTCTAATTGAAGAACCGCTACGTTGTTATCACGCTTGTAGTCACCTAATTTTTCAACAATTGACATACGAGTTGCCAATACTTCCATTAATTCACGGTCAACATTGTCGATTTTAGAACGCAAAGCCGCTAATTCATCAGAAAAATCTGCACCATAATTGGCTTGACGCACGTCTAATTCACGTAACATCGTTCCCAAAACCTCTGGTGTAACTTGCTGAGAAGCATCAGACCAAGCAGCATCTGGGTCACGGTGGGTTTCGATAATCATACCGTCGTAGTTCAAATCCAAGATTCTCTGCGACAATTCCATCAACAATGAACGCTTACCTGCCATGTGCGAGGGGTCGCCAATCATGGGCAATTGAGGGAACAGACGTTTCATCTCAACGGCTAATTGCCACATCGGCGAATTACGATATTTTGTTTCCTGAGCATTTGAGAAACCACGGTGAATAGCACCCAATTTCTTCAAACCTGAATTTTGCAAACGTTCAAAAGCACCAACCCAAAGAGCCAAATCTGGATTCACGGGGTTTTTTACTAATACAGGAACATCCACGCCCTTCAAAGCATCTGCTAAATCCTGAACATTGAATGGGTTTACTGTGGTTCTTGCTCCAATCCACAACACATCAACGCCATATTTCAAGGCTAATTCTACGTGTTCTGGCGTGGCTACTTCAATTGCCAAAGGCAATCCAGTTTGTTTTTTTGCCTCTACAAGCCATTTCAAAGCGGGTTCTCCCATTCCTTCAAAACTTCCTGGACGAGTACGTGGCTTCCAAACCCCAGCACGCATGATGTGTGCGTAACCTTCGGCTTTGATTCTGTTGGCAGTCTCCAACACTTGTTCCTCCGTTTCTGCCGAACATGGTCCCGCTATTATCAAAGGTTTGCCGTCAGTATTAATCCATTCCTGCATCGGCGTGATGTCTAAATTCGCATTCATTGGTAAACAATATTAAATTCGTTATTCTTAAAACATTTTTTTAATACAAATTGTAACTAAAAGTGCATCATTTCGTCAGAATTTTTGTTTTAATTACAATAAGATAATGCACTCGACACAATAAGAAACAGCCATAGCATTAATTTAAAAAATTTAATTTACTAAAACTTGTTTTTGTATTATTCTAATATATTATCTTTGCACGTTTTGTAAATTACTTGACGATACTCTGAACCATATCAAACTGATATTTTAATAATTCGGTTTTAAATTAAATGTAGATTATTACGTCTGTAACATGACTCAAATGCCAACCACCAAAATCCGCACGAAGTCTCCCAAAGTTAGTTTTGAGGATACTTCCATTGCTTTTTCTTCAAAATCGAACTTTGAATTGAAGAAGGTTTACCTGATTTTTGCAAGTATGAACCAGAATTGGCTCGTAAAGTTAGGAACTTTTTTTATCAAACTATTCCTTTTTCTTCATTTTCCGATAAAAAAGTTGATAAAATCTACGGTATTTCAGCAGTTTTGCGGAGGAGAAACCCTGCAAGAATGTAATAAAACCATAGAAAATTTGGACAAAGCTCATATCGGCACAATTTTGGATTATTCCGTTGAGGGTGAAGATGACGAAAAGAGCTTTGATAAAACAGCCCAAGAGATATTATTAACCATCGAAAAGGCTAATCAGAATATTGCCATTCCGTTTGCTGTTTTCAAAATTACAGGTATCGGAAGTGCGGACTTGTTAGAGAAAATCCAGCTTGAACAACCACTTTATGAAGAAGAAAAAGAGGCTTTTGAGCGTGTCAGAGAGCGAATGGATATGTTGTGTGGTCGTGCTGCTACGCTGGGTGTAAAGATTTTTATTGATGCCGAAGAATCCTGGATCCAAGATACCATCGATGTGTTAACTTATGAAATGATGGCAAAATATAATCATTCAAAGTGTTTGGTTTATAATACTTTTCAAATGTATCGTAAGGATATGTTTCATAATTTGAAAGTTGCCACTGAAAATGCACGTAAAAACAATTATGCTTTGGGTGTAAAATTGGTAAGAGGAGCTTACATGGAAAAGGAACGCCAAAAAGCCCACGAAGACAATTATTGCGAACCCGTACACGAAACTAAGGCTGCAACCGATAACGATTATAATGATGCCTTAGTTTATGCCGTTGATAATCGTGATATTATTTCCATTTGTGTAGGAACTCACAACGAATATAGTTGTAAATATTTAGTTGATTTAATGGTTCAACACAACATAGCTCCTTCTGACAGTCATTTCTATTTTGCCCAATTGTTGGGTATGTCTGATAATATTTCATTTAATCTTTCAATGTCGGGTTACAACGTAGCCAAATATGTGCCTTATGGTCCTGTGGATGCAGTAATGCCTTATCTGTTCCGCCGTGCCGATGAAAATACATCAGTGGCAGGACAAGCAAGCCGTGAATTTGTATTGATAAAAAGAGAGATGGTAAGAAGAAAAAGATTGAAATTTCAGAAGAAGTAATGCTAATTTGAAAATAATTAACATCAATTTTATAAGAAGCCACGAATTTGCTCAATTTGTGGCTTCTTTATTTATTATCTTTGCAAAATAGTTAGAAATTTATCCTTAATCAGTAATTATTTTATTTGAAGAGCGACTAATCTTCAAATTAGTCAATCGCACGGGCGACCCCGTTTCAAATTTTCAAATTGTAATATGTTTCGTTCTCCGTACAAATATTTTTGGCTTACGCTTTTACTTATTGTTATTGACCAAGCAATCAAATTAGCTGTACATCGCTATATGCTATTTGAAGGCAATGAAATTCCTTTAATTGGGCATTGGTTCAAATTGCATTATGTCTTGAACAAAGGCATGGCTTTTGGTATGACGCTGGATTTTCTTCCACAACTGTATAGTAAAATAGCTTTGAGTCTTTTTAGACTCGTTGCGATGATTGGTATCGGTTGGTATTTAGTAAGATTAGCCAGTAAGAACGCCCATGAGGGACTTTTGTGGAGTATAGCCGCCATATTGGGTGGCGCAATTGGTAACGTCATTGATAGTATTTTCTACGGAAAATTTTTAGGAAATACTCCTGCGGGTTCGCCTACGCCTTGGTTTCACGGGC
The DNA here is from genome assembly GCA_031423975.1 of Cytophagales bacterium. Lineage (GTDB taxonomy): Bacteria > Bacteroidota > Bacteroidia > Cytophagales > Spirosomataceae > Arcicella. Next base: position 7,153 of record JANPGQ010000621.1, read on the forward strand.
AGGTGATTGATATGTTTTTCTTTGACCCATACCAAGGTTGGATTCCTGATTGGGTACCTTATTTTGGTGGTTCTTGGTATTCTACGCCCATTTTTAATTTTGCCGACGCTTCTATTTTTTGTGGGGTGGTTTCTATTTTGATTTTTCAGAATAAATTTTTTGACCAGCCCGATAAAATTGAACATTCAGAAATTCAAGAGAATGTGCCTAAAATACCCGTTGAGGATATTGGGGCTGATGAAAATAAAGAAGCGGCTGAGTCGAGACCGACTGAATGATTTTACTACATAGAAATGATTTACCACATAGATAAGATAGGAAGGTTAGAGTTTTCAAAAAAAAATCTCTAAAAAACTAACCTACCTATCACTAACCAATTAGGGATGACAGAAAGGTTAGGGTTTCAAGAAAAATCAGATTACTATTTCTAAAAAAAAACTAACTTTTCTATCCTATCTATGTGGTAAATCATCATTTCTCTAAAAATCTAACCTTCCTATCATACCTAAGTGGTTAAGTTTACAACCCTAAATACAATGAAATCAGAAATTATCTTAGCTTTTCTTTGGTTGTCGTATGGCTTGGTTCATACTTTACTGGCTTCCAATCTTGTAAAAAGTTTTTTTACTAAATTTTTAGGAAGCATTTCAAAGTATTATCGCCTGATATACAATGGATTAGCGATTTTATTGATACTGCCTATCCTCAATTATCAATTCTCCATTCCCTCACAATTATTACTGGAAAAATCTTTGCTCAATCAAATCTTGGGAGGATTGATGATGACTTCGGGACTATTTTTAGCCTACAAAGCTTTGGTAAGCTATGATTTAGCAGAATTTATCGGAACAAAAACGTTACAGCCTGTTCAAAAATCTGTTTCATTCAGGCAAGATGAACTTTCATCTGTAATCAGACATCCACTTTATTTAGGAATGTTGGTATTTTTGTGGGGGTGGTTTGGTTTTTCGGGACTACTTTCAAGCCTTGTAACTGCCTTATTGTTAACAATTTATATCAGGATTGGGATTTATTTTGAGGAAAATAAGTTAGTTGAACAATTTGGGAAGGTATATCAAGATTATCAGAAAAAAGTGCCAATGTTGATTCCGAGGTTTGAGGAGGAAAATTAAATTAACCGTAAGGATACTAAGATGATATAAATTGCCTAAAAATCTTTGCGTCATTACGACTTAGTGTTTTAAATATTTCAACTCAAACTGTTAATTCCCTAAAAACCTCTTCCATAGTTTTTCCTGCCTGTTTCATATCATTTAGTGGACAATCTTTGACGATATTTCCACGATTGATAATTACTACTCTATCACAAATTGCCTCAACTTCTTGCATAATATGCGTTGAGAAAATAACTGTTTTTTCTTTACCAATATTCCTAATAACGCCCCTAATTTCTGCCAATTGATTAGGGTCAAGTCCTGTGGTGGGTTCGTCTAAAATCAATACTTCGGGGTCGTGTATGAGGGCTTGGGCGAGTCCAACCCGTTGTCGGTAGCCTTTTGAAAGTTGCCCAATTTTCTTTTTTTGTTCAAGGCTAAGTCCTAATAAATCAATTACTTCCGTAATTCTTTTTTGTAAAATATGCCCTTTTAACCCATAAATTCCTCCAATAAATTCCAGGAATTCCTTCACGTACATATCCAAATACAAGGGATTGTGTTCGGGCAAGTAGCCAATATTTTTTCGAACGTCCATCGAATGAGTTTGAACATCAAAGCCACACACTTCTACTGTGCCAGATGTTGCTGTGAGAAAACCCGTTGCAATTTTCATGGTCGTAGATTTTCCTGCACCGTTGGGTCCTAAAAATCCGACGATTTCGCCTTTTTTTGCTTCAAAAGATATATCATTTACCGCCCATTGCGAGCCGTATTGTTTGCTTAGATTTTCTACTTTTAGCATAATTTTCAAAAAGTTATGAGTGATGAACTATGAGTGATGAGTAATAGTTTCAGAAAATCTTTTTACTTATGGTTCATCACTCACAACTTATCACTATTTTACGAAAACATTCCCCCTAAATCCATTCCTGGGATATTGGGCATTAGCCCTTGCGTAGCTTTTTGGAGATGGTCTTTTACTTTGTCTTCAATATTTTCCAGAGCTTTGTTGGTGGCGGCTACTACTAAATCTTGAAGTACCTCACGGTCTTCAGGACGGATGAGGTCTTCATCAATCTCAATTTTGAGCAATTGTTTTTTGCCGTTCACTGTGGCACGTACCATACCCGCACCTGACTCACCTGTCTCGATGATTGAGCCTAATGACTCTTGTGCTTCTTTCATTTTGGCTTGGAGGTCTTTGACCTTGCCAAGCATTCCCATCATGTCAAACATTTTGTTATCAGTTAATAGTTACTGGTTATTTGTTAATAACGAATAACCACAACGCAATTTACTACACTATTGATGTAACGCAAAAAAGAAACCTCAACTTATCGCTAAGCCAAGGTTACTTTTCAAGGGATGTGTTAGATGAATTTAATAAGCTAATAGCAATGCCCCCTCTTTGGAAGTGATTTGCCCGATGGTATCTTCAATTTCTATTTTGTAGGCATAACTGCCTTCAATGGCTCTAATTCCGTTGTTCATAATACCGTTCCAGCCCACAAGAAGTGATTCATTGTCATTTTGCTGTTTTATATATGGATAATTTGTTTCCTCATTATAATAGATAACATTGCCCCAACGATCATAAATACTCATTTTGAGATTTTTAATAAACATACCTTTCACAATAAATTTATCGTTAAAACCGTCGCCATTGGGTGTAAAAATTTGTGGAACCAATGAAAATGATGGTCTAAAAAGTCGAACTGTATTGGAGGTTGGGGTATTTAGAACTGATGATGTTGTTGCAGAATATCCTACAGGTCTTGCTTCTATTCTTACAAATATTTCTTGACCTTGGTCTTCTTTAATAATATTTGTATCATAATTATTAATGGTTGCACCTAATTCTAAGGGAAATAGGTCTGATGCAGGATTAGGCGAGTTTGGTTTTACTCGTATAACTTTATAGCTATCAATATTTGCAGTTATAGGAGATTGAGAAGTCCATTTCAAATTAGCTCCATCAGCTTTTAAATAGACACTGCATATTTTATCAGATGGAGAAGACTCAACATTACATAAATTCACCCAACTCATATAATAACAATATGATTGTTTAGATACATCTACATTTGTATCATCAAAAAAGCTATTACCTGTATTTGCTAACGAATATGCTCCATTATAGGTATTGGATTTATAATATTTATAACTATTTAATGGAATATTAAGTGGTGTCTGACCTACTGGAAAGAAATTTTGAATACGTAATTTGTCATCTTGTACATTTACAAATACAAAATCTAATTTTGGTGGGATGGTATTTGAAATAGCCTTTACTTTTACAAATTGAGAAATAGATTTCAAAGGATATCTGGTAGTAACTTTGTAAGCATATTCAAGTCCGCAAGTAACGTCAGAATCCGTAAAAGAAGTCTCATTAGCTTTGGGTGTTGAATTAAGGATCTTATCAAGGCTACCATCTGGGCGGTATTTTTCTATAATGTAATTAACAAAATTGGCGTTAATCAACCCGCCTCCCAATGCCTGAGACCACGTAATTACGTTTTTATTATTCTCTGCTTTTACATCAATAAGCGTTGTACAGAGTTCATTACTTCTTAGAGCGGGATTACTCACAAAAGAACTTGCACAAGAACCATCAATAGCCTCTGTTTGAAAACAATAGACTTTACTACCATCAGGAACTTGAACGAAATTACTATCTACACCAGAGGTAGCACTTGATGTATAAGATTTGAAAGGAGCAGTATAATCAAAAAAATTATTAATCGAAGGGTCTCTCATATATACATTCCGTTTTATACCATTGTCGGCAGTAACTGCCAATTTGAATTCGCCTTTGAGTGTTGTACCTACGATACTTGTGAGAGTGAGTGGATTAACAACAGCAGAATTTAAAGAAATAGTTTGCAACGGAGAAGCAGGAGCAGGACATCCTCCCGTCTTGGTTACTCCCTTTACCTCAATTTTCACTGAACTATAACCTGACAAATTAGAAACATTTTTAAAATCAAATGGGTAAGTAGCAATCTTTCCTGTTGTATCAAAAGGTTGAAAACCCGTTGGCAGAATGTATTTTATATTATAATTTTCATAATTATTATTGGCAGTCGAAAGGAATTTTGTTATAACTTGCCCACCGCTACAAGTATTAAATTGTACATCGGGCGTGGTAGCTTTGATTATCTCAATAACTTGGCAAGCATGATGACGACCTGGTCCGCCTGCTTTAGAGTCAGAATTGTCATACTGAGTTATAACATATTTACCCGCCGTTGAATAAGCACTAAAACCTTGCGGGTTGGAGGTACTTTTATCAATCATTTTTATATCTACATCTCCATTTAAGGTAGTATAGCCATCAGCAGCACTACTAAAAGAGGAAGGTGGAGAAGCCAAGCTATTGTAGTTATTAAGCGGGATTATCCAGTAATTAACATTAGAAAGTGAATAAATAGGAAGTGTACTTTTTAGATTTATTAATTCTCCTTCACATATTTTAATGGGGATATTATTGGATGCAGTAGATAAGCCTCCTCCATCTCCTTTGATTTTAACGCCACTTATTTCGAATTCACCTTTAACAGGAGAACTATTATCCGCTTTACATTGAGCATAAGTCTCCTTCGATAATGTCCATACCATAATGCCCAGCAAGGCAATTGCTATGTTTTTAGAAATCCTCTTCATATTTATTTTATGGGTATCAATCGTTTCAAAGCCTTCTGAAATAAATTCGGATGGGATTATTGCTAACCTCTTTACTTTGAACGAAATTCTTAGGCTTTTTAACATGATTTTATTACTTAAAAACGAGCAAAAATTGTGCTAAGATTTTTTCAAATGCTTTGAAGAACTTGAATATCTTTAAAATTTTATCGTTTATCACAAACACTATGCCATTTACGTGCCAAACAGGAATTATAAAAGAAGGATTGGAATTTGATGAGCGTGCAAGAAATGCGGAAAACTTACGATTATTCAGGAGCGAAATAATTTGAGCGAAATGGTTTATAAATTTTGAGTCGTAAATCAAGCATAAATATAATTAAATAAAATGAATATTACCAATAAAATTTTAGGTAAATATTTTAAAATCAAGTAGTTATGATTAATTATGAAATTATGAGATTGCTGATTTATTGAATTTTATTTTGCGAAATTCAAATGGCTAAATCCATAAATTAATCTTTTATGGGAACAAAAGTTCGTAATTTTGTTTTGTGTAGATAAGAGGTTAAGGAGAAACAAGACAGGAACAAAGGATAAAAAAGGAAAGGGGAATATTTGATGCTATTATTCTTCATCATCCTATTTCCCTTCATTCTATAACCTTATTTCCCTTTCTCCTAATAAAAAAACAAAATGTCAGATATAAAATTAGATACCATCGAAGAAGCCATTGAGGCAATTCGACAAGGAAAAATAATCATCGTTGCCGATGATGAAGATCGTGAAAATGAAGGTGATATGATTTGTGCTTCTGAAGCCATTACACCCGAAATTGCCAATTTTATGATTCGAGAAGCCCGTGGACTTATGTGCGTATCGCTAACGGAGGAACGATGTAATGAGTTGGGACTCACGATGATGGTGGGCAAAAATACTACTTCGCACGAAACACCATTCACCGTTTCAGTTGATTTATTAGGAAATGGCTGCACCACAGGAATCTCCGCTCAAGACCGTGCAAAAACCATTTATTCTTTGGTAGATGCCAACACAAAACCCGCAGATTTGGGTCGCCCAGGACATATTTTTCCTTTGAAAGCCAAGCGTGAGGGAGTTCTCAGACGTACAGGACACACCGAGGCAGCTATGGACTTTGCTCGCTTGGCGGGCTTCCAGCCATCAGGAACTTTAATTGAAGTTTTGAACGAAGATGGCTCAATGGCTCGTTTGCCAGACTTGCGAGTAATGGCAGATAAATTTAACCTTAAATTGGTAACCATCAAGGATTTAGTAGAATACCGACTAAAACACGAAAGCCTTATTCAGCGTGAAATTGGGGTAGATTTACCCACCGAATTTGGACATTTTGATTTGATAGCTTTCAAACAAATTCAAACGGGAGAAACGCATTTAGCCTTAACAAAAGGTTCTTGGACAAAAGACGAACCTGTATTGGTGCGGGTGCATAGTTCATGTGTAACGGGTGATATTTTTGGGTCGTGCCGTTGCGACTGTGGCGGGCAATTGCACCGTGCTATGGAAATGGTAGAAAAAGAAGGTAAAGGCATTATTTTGTATATGTTTCAAGAAGGGCGTGGCATTGGTTTGGTCAATAAATTGAAGGCATACAAACTTCAAGAGATGGGACGTGATACCGTGGAAGCGAATTTGGAATTAGGTTTCAAAATGGATGAGCGTGATTATGGCGTTGGAGCTGCCATTTTGAGAGATTTAGAAGTTAGCAAAATTCGCTTAATTTCTAATAATCCCAAAAAGCGAGCAGCACTTTTGGGCTATGGTTTAGAGATTGTAGATACAGTACCGATTGAGATTCAGTCTAATCCACATAATGAAAAATATCTAAAAACTAAGCGAGATAAAATGGGACATACTATTCAGTGATTGGTTAATAGTTATTAGTTACTGGTGATTAGACATACAATACCAGTAACTAATAACCAGTAATTAATAACTAATGCCTAAACGCTGATAAATAAAGCTCATCAACCAAGCCGGTCCAATCATCAGATATTGTAAGTCTTTTAGAAATGAAGGTTTTTTGCCTTCTACTTTGTGACCCCAAAACTGCCCAATCCAAGCCAAAATAAAAATTGTAACGCTAAACTGCCACAAAGGAGCAATGCCAGACTGTTCGATAAGGTGGCAAATGTAAATGCAAGCGGCAGAAAAAAGGAACAAACCAACCGAAAGTGGTTTTGATAAGATAAAGTAGTAAATAAAAGTCAGGATAAGGGCAACGATTCCCACACTTCCTTGTATATTTCCAATACTAAAAAAAGGAAGTTTGATACTGTGCAACAGACCTACAATGCTCCAAACAATTAAGGGAACACATACCCAATGCACGGTTTTGTTAGTAGGATTTTGGTGACTTTCACCATATTCGGCAAGCCATTGATTGATGGTTTTCATGATGTTTTAGTGATATTTTAGGGTTAATAAGATTGCAAAAATGCAATATTATCTTCTAAAAATCAAATTTATCAGCTTTTATTTCTGACAAATATCATTTTTACATTTCAGCTTAATATTCATTCTTTACGCCCAAATTTTACCCAAAATCCCCTAACTTCGTAACTCAATTTGAAGTAAATACTCACTCATTCACTAAATCACAAAGACTCCCTCATTGAATGTTTATAGAACCCTACCATAATCAAAATCAACAAAATGCAAAACGTACAGGCTGGATAGAAGTCGTGTGTGGCTCTATGTTTTCGGGTAAAACCGAAGAACTCATTCGTCGACTGAATCGTGCAAAAATTGCGAAACAAAAAGTGGAAATATTTAAACCCGCTTTCGATACTCGCTATCACGAGGACGACATCGTATCCCACAACTCACTGTCTATACGTTCAACACCTGTGCAGGCTTCGCAAGAAATCCTCTTGCTTTCTGGCGACTGCGACGTTGTGGGCGTAGATGAAGTACAATTCTTTGATAATGAAATCGTTGAGGTAGTAAATAAATTAGCCAATTCTGGTAAAAGAGTCATTGTAGCGGGTTTAGATATGGATTTTCAAGGAAAACCCTTCGGACCAATGCCTGCCTTAATGTCAATTGCTGAATACATCACCAAGGTACACGCCGTATGTGTAGTGTGTGGGGATGTTGCCAATTATTCATACCGAAAAACAGCCGCCCAAGAACAAGTAATGCTTGGCGAAACCGATAGTTACGAAGCAAGATGCAGAAAATGTTTTCATATAACTTAGGAGATACAAAGCAACTCGCTATACTATTTTTATTTCTCCTTATTAATCTCAGCACTTATGCCCAAATTGGCACGTGGCGAACTCATTTCAACTATCTAAATACCAAAGATTTAGCTATTGTTGAAAGCAAAATTTATACTGTTTCTGAAAACGGGTTTTTCTATTATGACACTGTTGAAAAACAAGCCTTGAAACTCTCTAAAATAGATGGTTTTACAGAAACAGGCATTGCCAAAATAGCCTATAATTCTCCGCTGAAAACCCTTCTAATTGCCTATCAATCAGGCAATATTGATTTATTGAAAGTGAAATCTAATGGCGACCCCGAGAAAATTACCAATATTTCTTTGCTCAAAGAATCAAATGCTATTCAAGGAAATAAACAGGTAAATCATATCGAATTCAAAGATAAAATTGCCTATTTGGCTTATGATTTTGGATTGGTTTTATTAGATATTGAAAAACAAGACATCCGAGAAACCTATCAGAATTTAGGCAATAATGGTTCACCCATTGCCATTTACAAAACCGTTTTCACGCCAGACAGTATCTATCTTTCCACCTCGCAAGGCATAAGAGGAACAAAGTTTGCCCAAAATATCAATCTTCAATTTTTTGGTAATTGGAAAACCGTAATTAATAGAAATTTATCCATCACTAATTTTCAAAGTGGGTTACTTTTCGCTTCCAATTCAGGAGAAATCAGTAGCTATCAAAATGGCAAAATAAATAATATTACTATATTTTCAGAAAAAATTGAAAATATCGAAA
>JANPGQ010000622.1:0-5131 GCA_031423975.1 Cytophagales bacterium
GACTCTACACTCGGGCGTAATTTTGATTTTCGATATTACTATAAACATTGGTGGATAAATATGATGGCTACGCAGGGAGGAAATCCTTCAATAGTGGATAAACTGACACTCTTTTGGCAAAACCATTTTGTAATTACCGAAGAAGCCGTAGATGAATACCGTGCTATTTATCAATATTTTAGCCTTATCAGAAACGGAGTTGTGGTAAATAGTGTCCAAAGAGGAGGAGTTTTGGGTAATTTCAGAGATATGGTTTATCAGATTTCTATTGACCCCGCCATGCTGAAATACCTAAATGGAAACGATAGTACCAAAGGAACGCCCAATGAAAATTATGCCCGTGAACTCCAAGAACTTTTTGTAGTAGGAGCAAAGGATTTTGCAGGAAATAATAATTATACCGAAAATGATGTAAAAGCCGCCGCCAGAGTATTGACGGGATGGCAATACACAAATTTTTACACTAATGGAGCTACTTCTGTTGGTAATAAATTTACACTAACGAACAGACATGATACTAACCCTAAAGTATTTTCTGCCAATTATGCAAACACTACTATTTCAACACCCACTACAACGCCCGTGGGCTACACTAACGTAGGAGAATTTGAGTTGGATGCCCTGTTGAATATGCTTTTTAGCCATCCACAAACTGCTAAATTTATCTGTCGCAAACTCTATCGTTTCTTCGTAAATCCTAATGTAACACAAGCTATTGAAGATACCATTATTTCTCAATTAGCTACGATGTTCAAAACTCCCGACCCAATTACAGGTAGGGCATTTGAAGTTAAACCTATCATTGTAAAATTACTTTCTTCTCAACATTTTTACGATGTTACCAATATTGGAGCAATGATTAAATCGCCCTTGGAATTTACCGTTGGCACGTATCGTTTTTTCAATTTCAATGTTCCAACGATTGATAGTAGTAATTTGGCAAATACTATCAAAAACCATAGAAATTACGCTCAATATCTGTATGATAGAATGACCGAGATGCAAATGTCAATCCTCGACCAGCCTACCGTTTTTGGCTATGATGCTTATTATCAGACAGGTTACTCCAGAAACTGGATAAATACCACACAGGTAGGATTGCGTAATTCATTTACGGATAAATTACTAACTGGGTATAGTGTGGTTTCAGGCAATACACCATTAGTTACCATAAAAATTAATACACTCGCCCTTCCAGACCAAGCTACCAATCCTTATGATTGTTATTCGGTGTTTGATTTTATTGTTAAAAATATGTTCGCAACATCATTTACGGCGGCTCAGAGGACATTTTTGGTAGAAACTATTATGATGATTCAACAGCCTATCACTAACTGGAACACCCAATGGACAGCGTATAAAGGAAATCCTAATACCACTAATACCAGTACCGTAAAAAGTAAATTGGATGCCTTGATTAAATACTTACTCAGAATGGCAGAGTATCAAATTTGTTAAAATTAAAATCCTAACATCGAGCAACAAGCATCTAACAACGAAAAATATGAATCGTAGAGACTTTATAGCCGCAACTTCTTCTTTTTTAGTACCCGTAATGGTGGGTGGAATGGGCGTAAAAGCCTTTGGAGCAAACTCTCCCCTTGTACAATCTTTATTGAAAACTGATGCCCTTGCCAAAGACCGAGTATTAGTCATTTTATATCTTAATGGTGGTAACGATGGACTAAATACCGTTATTCCACTTGACCAATATTCACAGTATAATGCCCTCAGAACGGCTGGAAGCGTTAATATCGCTGTTCCACAAGCCAGTATTTTACCCATTGGAAATGGCACAACCGGCTTACACCCAAGCATGACGGGCTTGAAACAACTATCGGATAATGGTAAATTAGCCGTTGTTCATTCTGTTTCATACCCAACACCCAGTTATTCACATTACCGAGCAACGGATATTTGGATGACGGCGACTGATTCTAATGTTCAGGCAGATACGGGCTGGGCAGGACGATATTTGGAAGATCGTTTTACCAATTACCCAACACCTCCAATAACCGACCGTGATGCCGCTAATGCCGTTATGGAAGACCCCTTAGCTATTCAAATTGGCTATTTGACCTCCACAACGCTATTGGGAAGCAATCAGTCAATGGCAATTGCAATCAATGACCCAGCAAGCTATGCCACATTAGTAGGAGGTGGAGTGGGAGGAACTACTACCGATTTACCTTGTTGCGAAGCAGGTGATTTAGTGGCTTTTATCCGTCAACAACAAGCCTTAGCGGTCGGATATTCAACGGAAATAACGGCTGCTCATAATGCAGGAAATATTACGCCTGCACCCGTTTATCCAACTGGCAACTCAGTAGCTGACCAATTAAAAATCGTAGCTCGTTTAATTGGTGGGGGGTTGAAAACGAAAGTCTATTTCCTTTCTATTGGTGGATTTGATACTCATTCCACACAAGTACAGTCGGGCGGAGGAGCTAATAATAGTCTCGGCGGTCATGCCACCTTACTCGGAAAAGTATCGAGTGGCATCAAGGCTTTTCAAGATGATTTGTTGGCAAGAGGCATTGAAGATAAAGTGGTAGGCTTTACTTTTTCAGAATTTGGCAGAAGAGCAAACTCCAACACCAGTGCAGGCACAGACCACGGTGCAGCAGCTCCGATGTTCGTTTTTGGGGCGAGTCTCAAACGTCAATCCGTAGGCAGAAACCCCAATATTGGCGGATATTCAAACCTTGCTTCTGATTTAAACGGATCAGTGGGTAATCAAGACATAAAAATGCAAATTGACTTCCGAAGAATTTATTGGGATATTCTGACGGATTGGTTTGGAAGAAGTAAAACCGATGCAACATCATTATTTTTGAACAAAACCTTTGACACCGTTTCTTTATTTACAGATGAGGTTTGTACGATAAAAACGGGCAGTTGGCATGATGAAAAAACGTGGTCTTGCGGACGTGTACCTTTCACGAATGAGAATGCCAGAATTTGTGCAGGGCATACCGTAACGCTAAGTGCCAATGCTACCGTAAAAAATCTGCAAAATTATGGGAATTTAACGATGGCAGCGGGGGTAAAATTAACAGTAGCGGGCGTTTAAACAAAAATGACGTCATCAATAATAACTTGTCCCACTTCTTTATTAATCATAGAAACAATTTTATTTTTTGCCAATAACAATTCATTCCTAAGCGGAGAAGAGTCTAATTGAATAAATAATTTTTGTTCTTTGATATAAATTTCAGTAGTCCGAGAAGAAATTACTGTACCCATAATCTGTTCCCAATACGAAATCACGTAAGTCTCATTAAATTTAGATTTGAGTTTATATAATTCCATCATATCTTCTATGACATCTTTTAGCGGAGAAGCCTTCGTGCTTCGTCGAGAATTTTCTCTATTGTATTGATAAATTTGTGCCATAATATTAAGATTCAAGGAGAACAATAATGAAGTATTTCTTTTCTCTAAAATCAAATTTACATAAAAATACCCTTATCATTTCTAAATGCCAAGGGTATTTTTGTATTTATAGAAATTAATCTCCAACCTAAAACTTAGGACATTTCAGCTCTCCCTTGCGTGGGCGACCATGTTTACGAGGTTCTATCCAATCGGTAAATACGTAAGATAGTGAAATTTCATGCGCTCCACCCGTTGAGCCTAAGCGTGAAATGGTGGCATCATAACTATATCCAATCGAAAAATTATCTTGTCTGTATCCAATCAAAATCACGGCGGCATCGTGGCTAATAATGCTCACATCGTCTTTGGTGTAGGTTTTCAAAGGAATTCCTCTGTACCATAACCCTAAAACCATGGGCGAATACGTCAGATACGCCCCCACATCCAACTGGTCTGATGCTCCTTGACGTTTATAATGAATGACAGGTGTAATACTTTTTTCCCGCTCAATGGCATCACCCAAATTATTACCAATCATATAATCTGCCAAAGGAATTCTATAACCCGCCTGTATGCCAATTTTCATGGGCAACCGAATATCTTTATCATTAAAAGATTGCGAAGGTTGATTCAAATGGTGCAAAGAAGCGCCAATCCAGAATTGTTCAGAATATACCAAAGCCCCCGTTGAAAAATCCCAATATTTCAGTTGTGGAGTAAGATTGTTTCCCCCTTGTAAAATTTGGTCGGAAGAAACTCTTGGAAAAGCACCCGTTGACAAATACGAACTAATCTGGTCGCCAAAGGTATAATCCGCAAAATTGATTCCCCTTGTTACATACGAGCCTTGTACGCCCAATTTGGCAGTAAGATTATCACTCAATTTTAGGTGATATGAGTAAATAGCTCCAATATCAGTAGTGGTCAAATTCGTAAATTGGCGGTCGGTTGTCATCAAAATACCTACCCCACTTTTAATTTTATCAATATACATATCCGCTGACAATGAGGACGTTACGAAGTTTGCACTCAAAGAAGGCCATTGATTGCGATGGTTGAAATTTACTCGTGGAGCCATTGCCGAACCCGCAAAAGCTGGATTCAGGTATAAAGGGGCAGCATAAAATTGCGAATATTGCGGGTCTTGGGCTTGCGTGAAAGTCCAAGAAACAACACCAATCAGTAGTAAAAAACCTCTTTTCAACATGGATTTAGGAATGTTTTAGCATATCTTCATTCGGAATTAATTTAACAATAGAACGCTAAAAACGGTTTAATTTTTGACATAACCACTTAAAAATGTATTTATTCCATCTAAAATGATACAATTTAAGGTTTTTGAAAAATTTTTACCCTTAAATTACGTTTATTTTAAATATTTGAAGACATTTTGACGTATATCTTCGTAGAAATTAAGCAAATTTAATGCCGATTATTTCGGTTCACGGTAAAGGGTAAAAGGTAAACGATTTTACGTATCAATACCATTGCTTGTAAATAACATTTTTTTCAGACCATAAATAAGACAACCTTTTAGTTAAAAATGATGTCTTTTAGATAAGTTACAAATAGAGAATTTTAGGTCGAAAACCGTTCACCCTTTACCTTTCGCCGTGAACCGAAAATTATCCTTTACCTTTCACCGTTTACCGATGAAATGATAACGAAAAAATGATAAGGATTAGTAGCATAAAACAATATTTTTTGATTTGCCTTATGTTAGTATTAGCATTTGGCGGGTCAAATATTGCCT
>JANPGQ010000623.1:0-1906 GCA_031423975.1 Cytophagales bacterium
GAAATAAAAGTGCATCCTAAGAATCCTGACGTAGTTTTTAGTATTGATGTGGATGCTTGGAAATCGGAAGATGGCGGCAAAACTTGGTCGGCTTTTAGAGGAGCTCCTGGCGGTGATGATTACCACCGTTTGTGGATAAATCCTGAAAAACCCGAAATTATGCTTTTGGCTGGCGACCAAGGTGGTATTGTTACGGTGAATGGTGGAGAGTCATTTTCATCGTGGTACAATCAAGCCACTGCCCAATTTTACCATGTCAGTACTGATAATGCCTTTCCGTATAATGTTTATGGGGGGCAACAAGAAAGTGGTTCGGTGGGCATTACGTCTCGAGGAAATGATGGAATTATTACCTTCCGAGACTGGCATCCCGTGGGCGTAGAGGAATATGGATATGTAGCCGCCGACCCGCTGGACCCGAATATTATTTACGGAGGAAAAATTACTCGCTACGATAAACGGACTGGACAAACCCAAAACATTGCTCCAGAATCAGTACGTTCGGGCAAGTATCGTTTTGTGCGGACTGCTCCCGTGATGTTTTCGCCCATTGACCCCAAAACGCTCTATTTTGCGGGAAATGTCTTGTTCAAAACCCAAGACGAAGGCAATTCATGGCAAGTAATTAGCCCCGATTTAACCAGAGATACCTACGATGAAATTCCCGAAAGCATTGGCATTTATAAAGCGGAAGAGATGAAAAAAATGGCAAGACGTGGAGTCATTTACGCTCTTGCCCCATCGCCAAAAGATATTAATACGATTTGGGCGGGTACGGATGATGGACTGATTCATGTTACAAAAGATGGAGGAAAAACTTGGAAAAAATCAAATGATTTGGGAGCTTGGTCAAAAGTTTCCCAATTAGAAGCCAGTCATTTTGAGGTGAATACAGCCTACGCCGCCATCAATAGAATCCGTTTAGACGACCAAAAGCCACATATTTTTCGGACTAAAGATGGTGGAAAAACTTGGCAGGAAATTGTAAAAGGCTTGCCAAATGACCCCATTAATACTGTCAGAGAAGACCCGACCAGAAAGGGGTTGTTGTTTGCAGGGTCGGAGAGGGCGATTTATGTGTCGTTTGATGATGGGGAAAATTGGCAATCATTACGCCAAAATATGCCCGCCACGTCCATTCGTGATTTGGTAATAAAAGACGATGATATTGTGGTGGGAACGCACGGGCGTAGCTTTTGGATTTTGGATAATATCACGCCTTTGCGACAAATTTCTATGGATTTAGCCAAAAATGAAGCCATTTTGTTCAAACCCCAAACCACGCACCGAGTACGTTTTAGCCTTTATCCAGACACGCCCATTACGCAAGAAGAACCCGCTGGACAAAACCCACCCGACGGAGCCATGATTGATTATTTTTTAAAGGAAAAAGCTCAGGGTGAAGTAGTTATGGAAATTTTTGATGGCTTAGGGAAATCTGTCAGACGGTTTTCGAGCAATGATAAACCTTACGAAATCCCTGATGTGAATATTCCTTTGTACTGGATTCGTCCACAACAAATGCTATCAGGCGAAGCAGGTTCGCATCGTTTTTTGTGGGATTTACATTACAAACCTTTGAATATACCACCGTCTTATCCAATCTCGGCAGTATATCAAAATACCGCTCCCGATCCCACTTCTCCGTGGGCAATGGTGGGAAATTATACCGTAAAATTGACGGTGAATGGCAAAACGTACAGTCAAAATTTTATCCTAAAAATTGACCCAAGAGTGAAAACTCCCACTGAAAAACTTCAACAGCAACACGATTTATCCGTAATTTGTTACGAAGGCAGAAAGAAGATTTCGGGTATTTTGGAAGAAATGGGTAAAACCACAAAAACTGCCCAAACAACCGAATTAGAAGGAAAATTAAATAAATTGAACAACGGTTTTGCTTCCA
>JANPGQ010000624.1:0-9932 GCA_031423975.1 Cytophagales bacterium
TGGATGGAATCATGCCCGTTTTAACCAAAACTTTATAAGCCGAAAGTATCGCAAATACGCCCGCTTTATCATCTGAGGCACTTCTGCCATAAATTCGCCATTCGGGATTGATGGATTCGGTAGATTGTGGGAAAGGAATTATCTTCCCTTTTTTCTCCAAAGAAGCATCCAAAAACACAGCTTCAAAAGGTTTTATGCCCTCCGCCCATTGATTTGGATTGACGGGCTGACCATCGTAATGAGCGTAAAAAATGACGGTTTTCTTGGCATTTGGCGTATTGATTTCTCCGAAAATGGCAGGAGGAACTCCTTTGGTTTTTCCATCCAAAAACTGCGGTTTTATGCCGTTATTTTCCATCATTTTGGCAATGTAAGTGGCAGTTTTTTGAATACCCACCGTATCATAAACCACATTCGGAATTGACAATAAACCCATAAATTCTTGCAACAATTGATGTTCATTGGCTTTACGATAAGCTTGTGCTTTTTCTTGAACGGGATTTTGTCCAAAAGAGGTGATTTGAGAAAGAATTAGGATTGCGAGGAGGAAAGTTTTTTTCATGCGCTTGGGTTGATGTTTTTACAAATATATGCTTTATGCAAGAAAATGTTTCATGAATTATCTTGTTAGTAAACCTAAATCTTAAAATGAATTTATTATTTAGAATTAATCTTAATAAATTTGTTTTATAGATATTGAAAATTTACTTTTGTGAAATTATTTAGAATTAGTCTAAACAAAATTTGCAAAATCAAATGAAATCTTCAATAATTACTATTTTAATCGTTCTGTTTTTCCAAATGAGTACACTTGCTCAAAAAACAAGTATATTAGGAAAGATTGTTAATCAAGACAATAAAGCGGTTGTAGGTGCCAACGTTACCTTGAAAGGAACGGTAAGAGGAGTACAATCTAACCAAAATGGTGATTACATCATCAAGTCAATTCCAGTGGGAGAATATACGCTTGTTGTATCAAATATTGGATTAAAGACCCAGGAAGTAATCGTGAAAATTGCTGAAGATGAGTCTAAAAAGATAGATTTTCAAATGGAAAATTTCTCTAATATGCTTAATGGCGTTGATGTAATTTCCAACCGAGGAGTAAGAGGCAATGAACATTTAGGGGAAATAGAGGGATTTTCAATCTATGCGGCAAAAAAAAATGAGGTAATCCAATTAGATAATATCAATGCTAATTTGGCAATGAATAATGCTCGTCAAATATTTGGCCGCACTCCTGGAATTTCGGTGTGGGAAAATGATGGTTCAGGCATTCAGTTGGGAGTTGCTTCCCGAGGACTTAGTCCCAATCGTTCTTGGGAATTTAATGTGAGAATGAATGGCTACGATATTACTCCCGACCCAATGGGCTATCCAGAGGCGTATTACACCCCACCCATGGAAGTAGTGGATAGAATTGAAATTGTTCGAGGTGCATCATCATTACAATATGGTTCTCAATTTGGTGGTTTGATGAATTTTGTTTTGAGAAAACCCGATATTTCTACCCGTTTCACCGTTGAATCTCAGAATACTACGGGCAGTAATGGACTTTTTAGCAGTTTTAATTATGTTGGTGGTACGGAAGGAAAATTAAGTTATACGGCTTATTATCAGAAAAGAGTAGGAAATGGTTGGCGAGATAATAGCTATTTCAATACAGACCATGCCCATTTGGCATTGAATTACGCCCTATCAAACAAATTAAAAATTGGCGCTGAGGTAACTTATATGACTTTTCAGTCGCAACAAGCAGGTGGATTGACGGATGTTCAATTTACTCAAAATGCTCGTCAGAGTATTCGTAGTCGCAATTGGCTGAGTACGCCTTGGTTGATTCCTTCGTTTTCTGCGGAATATATTTTTAATGAAAAATCAAAATTGAGTTTTAAAGCGTTTGGCGTAATTGCTGAGCGTAATAGCGTTGGTTTCGTCAGAACAATTACTGAAATCGATGATTTGAAAAATCGCCAAGTTGACCGAGATTTTTACAATAATTATGGTTCAGAATTACGTTTTCTGACCGACTATAAACTATTCGGAAAAAGTAATACACTCGCCACGGGACTTCGTTATTTCAAAGGAAATATTGACCGCCAACAATTGGGTAAGGGAACGACTGATGCTGATATGAATTTTGACATCGTAGAGAGTTTGTACCCCCGTGATTTGGCGTTTAAAAATACCAACACAGCCGCATTTTTTGAAAATATTTTTCGTTTCAATGACCGCTTTTTAATAACTGCGGGTGCCAGAATCGAAAATATAAATTCAACCATGCAAGGACGTTTTAGTATCACAAACGGGCAACCGACCAATCTTTCGCAACTTAATAGAAGTCGTACTTTCGCTTTGTTTGGAGCAGGAGCTGAATTCCGAGCAACTGAACAATCACAATTTTATACCAATATTTCACAAGCGTATCGTCCTGTGCTCATTTCAGACTTGACTCCTCCTGCCACCACAGATATTATTGACGAAAATTTGCAAGATGCCAAAGGGTTTAACTTTGATTTTGGGTATCGTGGAAAAATTAGCAATTTCTTTAATTTTGATGTAGATTATTTCTTCTTGAATTACAATAATCGTATTGGGACAATTACCCAAAGTAATGCTGCGGGACAGCGTTTTCAATACCGCACAAATTTTGGGCAGTCGGTGAGTCAGGGTTTTGAGGGCTACTTAGAGTTTGACGCATTGGCGGCATTCGCCCCAAAAGCCAAGTTGGGTTCTTTGAGTATTTTTGCTTCGCTTGCTTTCATTGATGCTACTTATCGTGATTTTAAAACTACCTCGGTAACGAACGGTCAAATAGTTGAAGGAAATTTGTTGGGGAAACGAGTAGAAAATGCTCCCCAAAAAATAAATCGTTTTGGTGTTACTTATTCTAAAAAGGGATTTTCCTTTACGTGGCAAATGAGTGACATTGGCAAAGCCTATTCGGATGCTTCAAATACAGAAACGCCTAATACTGCAGCCACAACGGGCGTGATTCCAGCCTATCAAGTGCAGGATTTATCCGCTAACTTTAAGTTTTTGAAACATTACAACCTCAAAGCAGGAGTTAATAATTTAAACGACGAGCGTTATTTTACTCGCAGGGCTGGTGGCTATCCAGGTCCAGGATTATTGCCCGCCGATGGTCGTACCTTCTATGTATCGGCAGGGGTGAAATTTTGAGTGGAGTGAATCCATAAACGATTTGCTATGCAGATTCATGCGATGGAAACAATAGATTCAATAGAAAAGACTGACAACTTGTAATCGTTATCAGTCTTTTCTATGAAAATCATACAAAACTAAATTACAACTTCATGATTTTATAAACTACCCGTTTATTATCCCTTTCAATTTGCAATAAATATTGTCCTGTCTTGAAATTTGAAATATCTAAAGTCGTTTCAGATTTAGTAATATTTTGCTGTAAAATTTGTCGTCCCAAATTATCCGTAATCTGCAAACTGGTATTTTTAAAATTACTACTTTGGATAGTTATTTTGTCAGATGTTGGGTTTGGGAATAGTTTTACTTCAAGATCTGCGAGTTCTTCATTGGCGGTGATTAGTTCGATTTTTACGATGCCTGTGCCTGATACTTTGCCCATGCAGTAGGCATCGCTTACGGAGAAGATTTTGTACGAAATAGGATTGATTGGTTTTAAAGCAATTGTAAATGGAGTGGTTTGGGTATAGTAATTTTTCACGGAAAACTCATCCGCACCAAATGCTATTGACCAAGGAGGCGTACCTGTTAAATTAATTTTTATGTTAATGGGTTTATCTTGTACAAAAAAATAGGTTGTTGAATCTAAGGTTGCAGTAGGTCCTTTGGTAATAGTAATAGGAACTTTATTGCCACTACTAACGGCATCTTTGTCTGATGAAATAACTCTGATTCTATAACTATCTCCTTCGGGTAAATCATCGGGAATGGTGGCTTTCAATGGGCTTTTATCTCCTTCTGAAATTATATCTTTGAAATTTTCTCCATTTTTATCCGAAATTTGAGCGATGAATTTATTGCTTGCAGAAAAACTCCCTTTTGTATCAAAATACACATATTGAACGCTTCCGCTACAAATACTTAAGCTGCCATAAGTGGAATAATACGAAGTAGTTGTAATCGTTTTATCAGAAACGGGATTAACTGTAACCGTGACAGAACCAGACGTTTTTCCTACTCCACACGCATTTTCAGCCGATTTTAAAGTGTAAGTAGTTGTTTTCAAAGGTTTTACATAAACAATCGTTTTACCATTAGTTGATAAATTAGATTTGTAATCATTGGAGAGTGTGAAGATGGCGGTGTTGTCATACACATTATCGTTTTTAATATTACTATTAATGCTGATATAGGTCTCTTCGTTGGGATTAATGGTTGTATTACCTGAAAGGGTAACATCAATAAGTCCAATCACAGCAAGGTTGCTTACGAGGTTTTTGGTAATAACGGGCTTAGTAGAACTCACTTCTAATTGATAAGTAGATGGTGCCAAATTATCAGGGATTTTCAGAGATAAATTACCTGATAAAACACTCGTTTGTCCAATATCATATCTATTTTTTTTACTGTCAATTAGGGTGAATGCAAAAGTATTACCCGATTCAAATTCGCCATAAGTAGAAAAGGACATGGCAATATTTTTTCCAGAGCAAATAGCATACGATGATACATTTTGGAGAGAAAATGAAGGTTTAATAGTCACTTTTACACTTCCAGAACTTGTGCCATATCCACAGGTATTTTCTATGGTTTTGAGGGTATAAGTGGTTGTTTTCTTGGGATAAAATTCTTGTGAAGAAACACTTGACCCTGCATAAAGGTATCCTCGATAAATTTGATTGTTATCATCTGTAATAAATGTATTAGCAGATAAACTTCCTTTAGTTTCGTATTTGAGACCTACAGAATTCCCTCCATCAATGGTGACGGCATTTGTACCATCATTGGCAGTAAGTTTGGCAACAATGGGTGTAAAAATAGTAGTGGAAGATAATATTGAGCTTTGTGGTGAAGCATTATTGCTGACTAATCTTACTAAATAACTGCCTTCGGTTAAATCATTAGGAAGTTTTACCCTGATTGGATTTTCGGTCGTTTTGGTTACAAGGTCTTTAAAAACAGAATCCTTTACCGAAGCAATTTGAAGGTTAAAGCTCGTCCCAGTTTCTGGCACACCCGTAATTTGATAGTTATAAGTGATAAAGGCATTTGAACATAATGAAGATGAATTAAAATATTTTGGCGTTATTTTAAACGGTACAATATTAACCTTAAAGGCAACATTGGTAACCGAACCTACTCCACATTCATTTTCAGCAGATTTCAATGAAAAGGTAGTATTAGTGGTTATTTTCTTGGTCATTGCCTGATAATCATAATCTTTAAATGTTGTACCGTCAGACAACGTATAGGTATTTGTTCCACCATTTCCTTTGCTCAAATTAATACCAAAGGAAACGGATTCGTTTAATAAAACACCTTTTTGCAAATCTGTATTTACGTATAAATTTGCTTGAGGTTTAGTATTGAGAGAAATTGGAAAAACATATTCGCTCACCGCAGTAGGTGCAGTTGAAACCACTCTGATATAAACAGCAGAAGCATTGTAGTAAACATCAGGAATGGTAATATCTATTGGAGACGTTTTGCCCGACCCTATAACAACACTGCTATTGTTGTATTGATAAACCATTTCTACCTTAAACTCATTTTCAGCTTTAAACGTACCGATGGTGTTAAAAGAAATTTTTGCTTTATCTCCAGTGCAGAATTTGTAAGGAACACTTTTAATAGAAATGTCATTATCAGCAGGAAATTTCACATTGACGGTAATGGCTTTTGTATCGGTAGCATTAACTGTTCCACAAACATTACTGTACGATTTTATGGTATAAGATGTTGTTTTGATGGGTTGTACCGATAATGACACGTAAGATGAATTATAAAAACTACTGTTATTTAGGTTATAATTTGTCGAATCAGTGAAGGTAACGGTGATAGGACTTGACCCAAAAGCGGTTACGGGTAAATTAGCGTATCCTTTGGTCGTAATACTGATAGGATTGGTATTGGTGAAGGACAATTTTGGTAAACTTTTTACCCTAATTTGACCATTGCTATACGTAATATCGTCTCCATTATTAAAGACTATTCCTAAAAAATAAGAATCTGATGAAACCGCTTTATTATCATACAGATTTTCGGGAATGGACACTTTTATGATTCCATTATCAAAAACAGCAGGGATGCGTATGTTATCATAATTTGAATTATAATTATTGGTACTTAATACAACGTATGGATTTGCCAAAGTGCCACTACTCGAATATTTCAAATTAAACGATTGTCCCAAACACACTTCAAGTCCAACTTTTAATGAGTCAATCACGATGCCTGATTTTACCGTTACATTCATCACATTTTTACTAACTGAACCTACGCCACATCCACTTGTGAAGGATTCCACGGAATAACTTTGGTTTTTCAGCGGTTTAGCTTTAGCGGTAAAGTAGCTTTGATACGTTGGAGAGGTAGGATTAGTAAATTCATAATAAACATAAGAACCATCATTCAATTTTACGCTGTAAGGACCAATTCCGGTGTAATTGAATTTTAGATCGACCTCCTTTCCCCATGTAACACTTGTACTGGGTGATACAATTTCGAGAGAAGGTATTTCGCCAATCATAACACTGTTGGCAGTCCAGGGTGATACTGCTTTTGGGCTACTGCTCACGATTCTAACCAAATAAGCAATACCCGTAGGAATATAATTTGGAATGGTAGCCGATACAATTCCGTCTTTTTCTGTGGCATCAATTTCAAACTCTTTATTTTCTGAATACGCCTGTTTTAGGCCTAATTTAAAAGTGCTTGAAGCATCAAATTTACCATCAATACTATACGATAATTTTAATACGCCACCAATACAAATACTTTCTCCATATCCTAAAATTGGCTTTATTCCTACTTCATTAACCGTTAGTTTCACCGAACCGCTAACCTCTCCTAAACCGCATTCGTTAGTGGCATAAGCAATGGTATAATTATTAGTTTTTGAGGCAAAAATTGGATAAGAACTGTCATAATTATTTGACAAAGAACTGGCATTAATAATGGTACTATCGTTCAAAACTACTTTTATGGTATTAGTTCCAGTTCCTCTGATTTTTAAATCAACCTGTTCGTAAGGATTGGCATAAGACTTTGAAATTCCCGAAAGAGTCAATTTTGGTTTTGAAGAAAGTGTTCCAATATAAGACGTTGCACTTATAATATTAGGTTTGGTTGCTACAATACGAATATTATACGAATAGTACCCAAAGTTTTCATCAAAATTCGCTGGTATAGTACATTTTAATGGACTACTACTACCTTCGGTAACAAGGTCTGTCCAAGTAGTCGTTGTATTATATGTATTAAGAATTTGAACTTTAAAAGTATTGTCTGAAGCAAAGTTTCCTGTTGTCGTAAACGGAACAGATATTATTGAACCTTTACAAATAACACCCGTTATTTGTCCTGTAGTAATTGTTTGTGCCTGAACAGTTTGTAGTAAGCTTAATAAAAAAAATGCTGTTGTGAGAATATGTTTTTTCATAGTATTTGAGAATATTATTTGTGTAAATATTTGAAAATCAAAAATAGTAATTTTACTTATCATAAACCATTTTAAAGCGACTCAAGTCTGCCTTATACTTACGTGGACGAGCCAATTCATGCTCATAAATTAATTGCCCCAAATTTTTCATAAAAGGAAAGCCGATAGTATCATAATCGTATTTGTCATCATTGAAAATTCCGTCTTCATTACACAACAAAACTGCGGTAAGCATAAATTCTACGCCCTTTTCAAAGTCCACAATGTAGGTGTTGTCTAACAAAAAACCGTAGGCATCTCCTACTTTATTGAAGATTCTGATGTTGGGATTTGGTACGTCATTTTTGCCACTTCCATAAAACATAAATTTGCAATAAGTCGGATAAAATTCCACGGGGTTATATTTTGGATAAGTGCTTTCTGTGGGCATTTGCGACATATATTTGTACAAAAACCTGTAGTCGTCATCCGTCAAATTAAAGCGTTTTTTTGCCTCAACTGCTTCTGGAAAAAGAATAGATTTTAGTATTTCTTGTTGTTCCATCAAAGGAAAAAAGTTTCGGTTCGTAAAACTGTATGGTTCATTTACCACCGAATCGCCTTTCATATAGCCTTTTTCAATTAAAATAGGCGTGGGTGAGTCATAATCTTTCTGAGAAGTAACCATCGGTTGTTGATAAACTATCTCATTGCTATTCATAAATTTAATAGGATTTGTCCTGCGATTTTGTTCCTTATTCATGCCCACTTGCAAACGGTGAAAAATGCGAGTATCGGCATAACCTTTCTTCCGCAAAGCATCATTAAAACCTTCCTGACCCATAAATTCATACAAACGATTGAAGGCATCATTATCCGAAACCATCAATATTTTTTTGATATAATGTGCCACCGAGGGTAAACCATTTTCAGCCGTAGAATCTTTTGTAACAGGTGTATGTCGTTCG
Source organism: Cytophagales bacterium (assembly GCA_031423975.1). Lineage (GTDB taxonomy): Bacteria > Bacteroidota > Bacteroidia > Cytophagales > Spirosomataceae > Arcicella. The sequence goes on from JANPGQ010000624.1 coordinate 8,554, forward strand.
TATTCCGCCCCCGTTAGCATGGCAGTTTCCTTAGTTAATCCTTTGATATTGAGGTTATTGATTTTTTCCAAAGCCAAAGCACTGGCTGGAAATTTGACCGTACTGGCGGGATAAAAATATTCAGTATTATTAATCCGATACCCAAAAGTAGTAAACTTCGGACGATTTTTTTTGTCTCTATCAATCTGAGTATAAAGGATTTGCAAACGATAATGGTTAGCATTATCCATCAAATTTTTAAACTGTTCAGGCTTAGTTGCCATGAGTTTTGGCAAAAAATCGTTATTGATTTTTTGGGCGTTTGAGATGTTTGAAATCATCAAATATAAGAGGATGAAGTATATTTTTTTCATAAAAAGTACCGCAGGCTTTAGCCTGTCATTTGAGAATATTATTTACAGGCTGAAGCCTGTGGTACAAAGATTAGCCACCTTCTCTAAATCCTCTTTCGTATGCAAAGCACTGACTACCAATCGAGTAACGGGTTTGTCTTTTGCCGTAGGGTAAGGAAAACAAGCAGTCATAACGCCATTTTCTTGGAGGTATTCAAAAAAGCCTTCCTGATAAGTACAATAAGCAGGATAGTTTTCGATAGAATCCAAAAAGGAGTTTTTCGGAATTAAACTGTTAAAATACTGAATATTTTCTGACAATTTTCGCTGTTGTTCCCGATAAAAATCTACTGAATTCACAAACGCATCCAACAAAGCAGGCATCATTGGCGAAGCCCCCGCAAACATGGTCATTTCTCGGATTTGGGAGATGGTTGCTTCATCCGAAAAAATCACTCCGCCTGGTATGGCGAGGGCTTTGTTTAGGGAAGCGGTGATAATAACTTTCTGTCTGAATTTGGATTCGTGGGATTGGTGGATTTTTGGGATTAAGGTGTTAAGTCCATTGTTTTTTTCAATTCTAAAATCCTTTAATCCAAGCGGTGCGACGTTTCGCAATTCGAGTTCAGACGGGGTCGCCTCAGACATATTCACCCCCAAACTGTGCGAAGCATCTACCACCACCGTTATATTTTTATCTTTCGGCAAGTCGTCAATCCATTGAAAATCAAAGGCTTCCACATAAGGAGAGCCAACCGAATCAGCACAGATGACGATATTTTTATTGTCTGAGTCCTTTATTTTCTGAGCAATAATTTTTGCCCAATCTGCATAATTTAAACCCTTTTCCCAGTCTCTTACCAGCAAAGAATTGCTTTGCCAAAGGGCAGGATGAGTTTTGGGGGCGTAATAAAAAGTAGCATTTTGTTGTTGGAGAAAATGCGTAACTAATTGCCCCGCCCACATTCCCGAAGAAACCGTTAGGGCGGCGGGCATATTGGCAAATTTGGCTAATGCCAACTCTGCCTCTTCGTAAATATCAAGTCT
>JANPGQ010000625.1:0-9669 GCA_031423975.1 Cytophagales bacterium
TTGTATAATTCTACATCAACCACATCATCAAATTCCTTGGCATCAATGCCATAGGGGTCAATATTGGTAGCATCCCAAATAGAATAATAGGTGGCAACCGATACGAAATCATCACTTCCTTCGGGGCGAGTTTCTTCCTCAATTTCGATAATTAAAGGTTCTCTTTCATCCACCGAAGTAGTATCAAAAGCACTCACCGAGCCATTTAGAGCCTTTGAAGGTTCGTATTTATTGGCGGCAGTCATAGCAGAAGGAGCTTCCACTACTCTATCGGTTTCAATTTCATTCCGAAACTTCAACTTTGGTAGTTCATCAAAGATTTCTTCGTCTTTCTTTTCTTTCTCTTTATAAAGCCCCGTGTTGTTCTTAATCTTAGGAGCTTTTTTGAAACCCCCAGACTCCTGTGCCGAGACCGTGAAAGTGCCTACGCAAAGCAATAAAAGTAAAATGTTTTTAATTTTTCTCATGTTAATCTTCTTTTTCTGCCAACCATCTTTCGGCATCAAGGGCAGCCATACAACCTGTACCTGCTGCCGTAACTGCTTGACGATAAATGTGGTCTTGGGCATCACCAGATGCAAAAACGCCTTCGATATTGGTACGGCTTGACCCTTTTTCTGTAATTAAATATCCCGCTTCGTCCATGTCCAAAAAGCCTTTGAAGATGTCTGTATTGGGTTTATGTCCGATGGCAACGAAGAAGCCTGTTATGGGCAAAATCGTTTCGATATTAGTAATATGATTTTTTATCATTACGCCCGTTACTCCATTATCGTCTCCCAAAATTTCCTCCGTTACAGAATTCCAGTGCATCTGAATTTTAGGATTGGAAGTAACTCTTTTTTGCATAATAACCGAAGCACGTAATTCATCACGACGGACAATCATGTGTACTTTTGAACAAAGATTGGCTAAATAAGTAGCTTCTTCAGCAGCAGTATCGCCTCCGCCAACTATCGCCACTTCCTGATTTCTGAAAAAGAAACCATCACACACGGCACAAGCGGAAACGCCACGCCCATTGTACTTTTCTTCGGAAGGCAAACCTAACCATTTTGCCGATGCACCCGTGGCAATAATAACGGATTCAGCGTGGATTTCGTGTGTATCGTCAATAAAAATTTTCTTTGGACTACACGAAAAATCTACCGAAGTAGCCATACCATAACGAACGTCTGTTCCGAACCTACGAGCCTGTTTCTCAAGGTCTTGCATCATTTCTGGACCTTGGATTCCATCTGGATAACCAGGGAAATTCTCTACATCATTGGTAATTGTCAATTGTCCTCCTGGTTGAGGACCTTGATACATAATGGGTGTTAAGCCTGCCCTTGAGGCATAAATTGCTGCGGTGTAACCTGCCGGTCCTGAGCCTATAATAAGGCACTTTGTATGCTCTGCCATGAATCTTTTTTTGTACTTTTTTAATATTCTGAATTAATAATTATCGTGATTAATACTCCTAAATTCAGAACACAGAATTAAATACAAAAATTGCACTTTAATTTAAAAATTACAAATATGTAGCACAGCAATCTACCCCGTGCATCGAACATGTAGCATGAGACTTAAGCAATCAAAATCTATACAGTGTTATATAAGTACTATATATTCTCGAAATTATCCTTTACTTTGCAGAAAAAATGATAAATATTTCTTTTGATACCGACCAACAAATTCTTGAGCATCTTGCCAAAAGTGATGCTCGGGCTTTTGATTTTATTTATCAGAAATATTTTCAAAAACTGTACGGAGCGGCTTATAAACGCCTTCAAAACCGTGAATTGACCGAGGAAGTTGTTCAAGAATTATTTATTTCTCTTTGGGAAAGGCGTTCTGAATTAACGATTTCGGGTACGTTGGATAGTTATCTTTTTTCTTCCATAAAATATCTCACGATTGCTCAGTTCAAGAAAAACAATCTTTTTGAGCAATACTCTTCCACCATTATTCCCGAAGAAAATGACCTCAATTTTACAGAAGAAATGGTGGCTTTTGATGAATTGAATGAGGCGTACCAAAAAGCCCTTCAAACGCTTCCTGAACGTTGTAGAGAGGTTTTTGTATTGAAAAGAACAGGTTTGTCGCAACGAGAAATCTCTGAAAAATTGGATATTTCTGAAAAAACCGTTGAAAACCAAATGACCAAAGCCCTGAAAATGCTCCGTGAAGCCCTCCGTGATTATACTGCCCTTTCTGTATTGTTGATTCCTTATTTATCGTAGTCTGATTAATATTTAAGATGTTAATAAAAATATTTCTCCTCATCGCATAGGGGAAAACACTTACTTGTTTCACTTAGTCTATGAAAGCCGTTCAAAATGACATTAAATAAAGAAATAATTGAAAAATACTTAGCCCATCAATGTTCGGAAGCTGAACAGATGTTGGTAGAAGCTTGGTATAAATCTTTCGAGAATAATCCTGATGGCATTAGCCATTTATCGGTTTCGGAACAAGATGAATTGAGCAATCAGGTTCGTGCCAATATTGAAAGACAAATCAAACCCAACAAATTATATACGCCTCCCCGCTGGATTTGGTACGCATCGGGTTTGGCGGCTATGTTGTTGATTGTCATAGGGTTATCGTTTTATTTCAATATAGACTCTCCTGCTAAGTTAAGCCGTATTTCTTCGGATATTCCCCTTTCAGATTGGGCGAGATATGAGAATTTATCGGCAAAAGTATTGAAAGTAGATTTGCCTGATGGAAGTACGGTTTGGCTTCAACCCAAAACTTTATTGTCTTATAATCAGTCGGATAGAGTGTATCGTCAAGTGAATTTACGAGGAGAAGCCTTTTTTGATGTAAAACGAGATGAAAGTCGCCCATTTTTGATTTATTCAGGTAAGATGACTACCAAAGTTTTAGGCACAAGTTTCAACGTGAGGGCATTTCCTGAAACCGAAAAATTTGAAGTATCGGTAGTAACGGGCAAAGTTTCTGTTGCAAACGAATCAGAAAAAGAAGTATTCGTAACGCCAAAACAGCAAGTTGTTTTGGAAACAAAAACGGACGTTATGGTCATCAAAGAGATTCCGAAGGATAAAACTTATTATTGGGAATTAGCTTCACTGTCGTTTGATAATACTTCTATGGAAAACGTAATCAGTAGTATTGAACAAAATTATAATGTAACCATTGACCTTTCACCCAAATTAAAAGCTTGTCGATTAAGTGGAAATTTTACTAATGAACATTTAGCAACGATTTTGGAAATAGTTTGTCGCTCCATTGAAGCAGAATATGTGATTGATGGCGATAAAATTATTTTGCGAGGCGAAGGATGTGAATAATTCGATGTTTGATGTTCGGTTTTTGATGTTCGGAAATGACGGATATAAAATCATATAACCCAAACATCGAATCACGAATCCCAAACATCAAACATCGAATCCCGAACATCGAATATACTTAACCACTAATAATAGTACCATTCCAAAAACAAAACCCTTAAATTTACTAAAAATGCAACCACTTTACTCTTCTCAATTTTCATTACAAAAGCTCATGCGAATTGTAATTCTTCAAGGTCTGTTGGCAATCGTTTGTTCGGTGATGGTTTTTGCCCATCCTGCCAAAGCCCAACAAATTCTGAACCGTGAGGTTTCAGTTAAATTATCAAATGTAAGTTTAAAGGCTGTTTTGCAAGAGATTGAAAAACAGACCAATGTGCGTTTTGTATATAGTAATAATGCCGTAGAAATTAACCGAAACGTAAGTATTAATGCTACCAAAGAATCATTAGGAGAAGTTTTGCCAAAACTATTATTTCCTAATAAAATTCGCTACGAGGTAGTTGAGGAACAAATTATTTTGAAGAAAAATAAAGAACAATCCTCAATAATGCCCTCCGACAAAGAAAACCTTGCGACTATCGTTGATGAAAAAGTGTCAGGAAAAGTAACTGCCGATAAAGGGGAAGCCTTGCCTGGTGTGAGTGTTTTAGTAAAAGGTAGCTCAAAAGGAACAGTTACTAACAATGAGGGAGATTTTAGCATTGCTGCGAAAGTTGGAGACATACTAATTTTTTCTTTCGTAGGTTTCGAGAAGCAAGAAGTAAGCGTTACTGATGCCAATCAGGTATTGAAAGTTACGATGAAAGAAGACGTTTCACAATTGGGAGAAGTTGTGGTAATTGGCTCACGCTCTACGGTGGCACGTACTAATGTAGAGCGTCCTGTTCCCGTAGATGTTATCTCGGCAAAAGAATTACAAACGACTGGTCAAACCGAGTTGGGACAGCAGGTACAATTTATGTCGCCATCATTCAATTCAGCGAAAAATGGTATCAATGGTGTTGCCAATTATGCTGATCCAGCATCGTTAAAAGGACTTTCTCCCGACCAAATGTTGGTTTTGATTGACGGAAAACGTCGTCATCAGTTTGCCGCTTTGAATAGTAACGTAACCGTTGGAAAAGGAACGGTTGTAACCGATATGAACTCAATTCCATCCTTAGCTTTGGAAAGAATGGAAATTCTGCGTGATGGTGCTGCCGCTCAATACGGTTCAGATGCTATTGCGGGTATTGCCAATATGGTTTTAAAGAAATCAGTGAATAATGGAACGGCTCAAATTCAATACGGCAAAACCTCCAAAGGTGATGGCGGAGGCTATACTGTCGGATTAAATTATGGTTTTTCATTGGGTAAAAAAGCCTCTTTAAACATTACAGGAAGTTATCAGGACGTAGCAGGAACTGACCGTTCGGACCCATACAATCCTCAACCTGCGGGTGCGGGTGGTGCATACACAGGTATTTATACAAACGTAGCCGCAACTGACCAAGCCTTGTTGAAATCGAGAGGATATTGGGGAGATGGTACTTACGGTTCATTCCGCCCAACCACTTATGGAAGCAACGCTATGAAATCTGGACAAATTTTCTATAACCTTGATGTACCACTTAGTAAAGAATGGTCGCTTTATTCGTTCGGTGGTTTTTCCAACAAAGACGTTTTTGCCCAAGCATTTTTACGGACAGCATTAGCAACGGGTGGAACAACTAACCCAGATTTATATCCCGATGGATACGTACCACAATTGCCTGGAACGGCAGTTGATGTGTCTTATTTAGTGGGTTTTAAACGTAAAACATCAACGGGCTGGAACTGGGATTTGAGTTCAGGATATGGTAAAAATTATCTTGACCAATCTGCTAAAAACAGCTCAAATGCTTCATTAGGGGCAGCTTCTCCTAAAGATTTTTACATTGGTAGAATCGGATTTGGACAAAGTTTGACGGAAGTAAACGTTTCAAAAACTACTTTGGGATTGTTTGGAACTAAGTCATTCAACTTGGCTTTTGGGGCTCAATATCGGGTAGATAATTTCACGTTGGCAGCGGGCGATGAGGCTTCTTATCAAGTAGGTCCATTAGCATCATCCAAGAACAAAACACCAGGTTCGCAGGGACGTGTGGGAATTGATAAGGCAGATATTACCGACAAAAGCCGCTCAAATATTGGAATGTATGTGGATGTAGAAAGTGATATTACGAACCGCTTTTTATTAGCAGCAGCATTACGTTATGAGAATTACAGTGATTTTGGGAGTAATATTTCTGGAAAATTAGCTTCTCGCTTGAAAATTACGGAAGATTTAGCCATCAGAGGTTCAATTAATAAAGGTTTTAGAGCGCCATTATTACAACAAATTGCTAATGCTGCCACTACTTCAACGGTTCAGAATGGAGTAATTAGAAGCACAAAACAATTACCTTCTGACGACCCTCGTTTGGCAAAAATTGGCATTGAAGACCCAAAAGCTGAAACTTCTTGGAATTATAATGTGGGTATTACGGCAAAGGCTGGTGCTAATTTCCTCTTCACTGTGGATGCTTATCAAATTGATATTACCGATAGAATTATCGTTACCGAAAACCTTAATGTGGCTAATATCACGGCTTTGAAGAATAATTTTACAGGTTTTCAAGAAATCACTTTCTTTACTAATGCCATCAATACAGGCACAAAAGGGATTGATGTAGTAGCTTCTTACAAAAAGTCATTAGGAACAAAAAGTAAACTAACGGCAAGCGTGGCTTTTACCGTGAATAAAACCGAAATTACGGGTGTGAAAGCAACGCCAGCGGCTTTGCAATTAGATACAAAAGCGACAGTTTTATTGATTGATACGGTCAGTAGAGCCTTAATTGAAACGAGTCAGCCACATTCAAAGGTCTTGATTTCATTGGGTTATCAGATTGGAAAATTGAGTTTGAATCTTCGTAGTTCATACTTTGGAGAAGTTACCGCTTGGGAAAAATTGGCTAAACCATTAGCAGGAACGAGCAATTTTCATCAGAGCCAGACTTTTGGAGGTAAAAATTTATTCGATGCTTCGGTGGTTTATAGCCTAAATAAATTCCTCACAATTACACTTGGCGGAAATAATATCACCGACGTTTATCCTGACAAGGTTTATAGCAATTATCTGTCATACTCAAACGGTCAGGTGCCATATTCAAGAAACGTAAATCAATTCGGATTTAACGGTTCTTATTATTATGGAAATTTAATGATTAAGTTTTAATAAACTGAGTACAAAAAATCATACATTACCCTTTTCTAAATTCATTTATTGTTTCTGTGCAACAATTAGTCGGTAGGGTGGATTCTTAACGAAAATCCCTACCACTAATTAACCTATCCCTACTATCCTATCTATATGGTTAAGCACACAGTGAAGAAAAAAATCCTAACACGTTTTGGCAAACCTTTTACTACTTTTTTTGTGCTTAGTATTAGGCATCATCTTGCAAAGAACCAAGGGCTTTCCCAAAGATGGCTACATGGCTCTGAACGGCTTGATTGTGAACGTTTGTTTGCCCGCATTGACACTCCTATACACCTCTGAAACACACTTTAATCGGACACAAATTTTGCCCGTTTTAATGCCCTATATTTTGTTTATTGCAGCGTTTTTATTTTTCAAAATCCTTGCTCCAATCCTGAGTTTTGACCGCAGTACCACAGGAGCATTAACCCTCACGGCAGGTATTAGCAGTATTTCATTCGTAGGTTTCCCTATTTTTGAATTATTATATGGGAAATCGGGCTTAGAAATTGGCGTTTTGATGAGCCAGGCAGGTTCGTTTGTGGTTTGCGGAACTTTGGGTATTTTTACGGCTTCTTGGTATTCATCAGAAGAAGTTTCTTGGGTAAAAATTCTGAAAAATATATTCACATTTCCACCATTTGTAGCTTTTTGTGTCGCCGTTATTATTAATATTTTTGATTGGCACTTCCCAGTTGGGACAGCACAGATTTTGCAGAAAATAGGCAGCCCATTTACAATATTAGCGTTAATATCAGTAGGTTTACAAATAAGTTTCAATAAAGAAGACATTCAGTTAAAACCATTAATGTACGGGCTTTTGTATAAATTAATGATTGCCCCCGTATTGATTTTTGTATTATATATTCTCATTTTACAACAACATAACCCATTAGGAAAACAGTGCGTAATTGGAGCCGCATTAGGCTCTATGAATACCGCCACCATCATTGCCGTAAACTACGGATTAAACCCTAAATTAGCCACCCAAATGGTTAGTATCAGTATTCCATTATCGCTGTTGAATGTGGCGTTTTGGGCATGGGTTATTAGTTATTGGTAAAACAAATCACAATTAAAAAAGAGTCATGAAAATATTTAAAAACCTAACCTTTTGGGTACTTACAGCCATTACTTGTGGCGTTTTATTGGGGCATTTTGCTCCTGAAATTGCCTTGCAACCCATTTTAGAAAAACCGATAAAATTCAGTCTCTATTTTTCGGATTTTGAAATAAAAACTACCTTTAGCGAGCTTTTGAGTAGTATTTTTATCAGTATCGTTAAAATATTTATCTGCCCAATCATCTTTCTAACCATCACCTTAGGCATTATCTCAATGGGCGATTTGAAGAAAGTGGGCAAAGTTGGAGCAAAAGCTTTAATTTACTTTGAAATCGTAACAACGGTCGCCCTTTTTATTGGGGTAATCATTGCCAACGTTATTCGCCCAGGCGATGGCGTGGTAACCTCCGAAATCAAGGGGGGAGATATTTCAAAATATACCAAATCTGCGGAGGCATTTAGTTGGATGAAATTCTTTTGGGACAATGCCACTTTGCAAGTTTTATTGTTGGCAATTGTGATGGGCGTGGTTTTGAGTAACTATTCAGGCAGACAAAAAGTCGTAGATTTCTTAGCTCCCATTTCCAAAAAAATCTTTTGGGCATTGCATAAAGTCATGTATCTCGCCCCTGTAGGAGCATTTGGGGGTATGGCATTCACCATCGGGAAATATGGAATTCATACCCTTTTACCTTTGGGCAAACTGATGGTAACGGTTTACTGCACAATGGCTGTTTTCATTTTTGTGATATTGTATTTCATCCTGAGAACTTACAAAATCAACCTTTGGTCTTTTCTGAAATACATCCGAGAAGAATTATTAATCGTTTTGGGAACATCCTCTTCTGAAGCCGCTTTACCTTCGTTGATGGAGAAATTAGAGAAAATGGGCTGTTCAAAATCCGTAGTGGGTTTGGTAGTGCCAGCAGGATATTCTTTCAACTTGGATGGCACAACTATTTACCTCTCAATGGCAATCATTTTCTTGGCCCAAGTATTCAATATTCATTTAGATTTACAACAAATATTGACCATCATCGGAATCTTGATGGTAACGTCAAAAGGGGCAGCGGGCGTAACTGGTAGCGGTTTTATCGTATTGGCATCCACCATGACGGCAATAAAAGTAATTCCCATCGAAGGGTTAGCCTTATTGTTGGGCGTGGACAGATTTATGTCCGAAGCCAGAGCCATCACCAACTTTATCGGCAACGGTGTAGCCACAATTTGGTTAGCTAATAATGAAGGAGAATTTGATAGAGATAAGATGGAGGCGGCTTTTGAGGGGTAATTTTTCTTAGAAAATTAGTTAAAAGGACGGCATTACTCTGAGTGATGCTGTTCTTTTCATTCATAAAATCAAATCTAAAAACCCAAAAAAAATAATTTAAGGGGATTATATATTCAAACCGTTACGATTAATTGGAATAGTTTTATTATTAAAACAAGTTTTTGCAGTTCCTTTAAAATTATCAATTAATGCCTGACGAATATCAAGGTCATTCTCAAAAACCGTCATCCAAACCGAGAAAAAGCCTTTATGAATTGCTAAATCTATAATTGTATCAATGTCAACTAAATTTGACTGATATTTTTTGAGATATTTTTGGGCTAAATTCCACGCTTCATAGCGGTTTTGCCAACGATCATCTTTTTTGGAATACTGTGGGTGCTTAGGGCGGCGGTCAATGCCAACTAAACTTAGTGTATTTTGTGCTTTCTGTTTTTCAAGCACATCAATGGTGTCTGAAATTTCAATCAAGCCACCTTCTTTGGTTTGAAAAGATAGGGCAGTATTATTTTTATGAGGTAAATGAAGTTCAGAAAATACTACATCTTGATTACTTTTTACTGAATTACAGTTTTTACAACCTAATAAAAAATTACTCCAACTTTTCTCTAAATGAAAATATTTAGGTAGAGATTTTGGTTGAACGTGTTCTACTTCAAGTGAAGATTTTGGAGGCACTGGCACTTCACAAAAGGAACAATATTTTCCAAGATTATCAATTAAATCATCTTTTGCATTTCCGTAGGGCGAA
>JANPGQ010000626.1:0-1551 GCA_031423975.1 Cytophagales bacterium
TGTGCTTCGCCCAGGAAAAATGATGCAAATTGACCTCCCAAAAGCGGGTCTTGATACGGGTATTGAAGTAAAGAAAATGACCTTAGAAAACTTCATTACACACCTTTTCCCTCAGAGTTTTTTTGAAGCCTTAGCCACCAATGAAATCTTGCAAATTGTCGTTTTTTCAGTCTTTTTTGGGATTGCTACCGCTGCCATTGGCGACCACGGAAAAATCATCATCAAAGCCCTTGATGCTGTGTCTGAAATTATGTTCAAAATTGTGAGTTACGTTATGGGATTTGCTCCTTACGGCGTTTTTGGAGCAGTCGCTGCGGTTATTGCTCAAAAAGGTTTGGGCATTTTGAACGGTTATTTATACTTGATTATTTGTTTTTTTGCAACCTTAGCCTTCTTTATTCTGGCAGTTTTACCCGCAATTTGCTTTTTCGTAAAAATTCCGTTTTGGAAATTACTTGCTTACGTAAAGGATGCCATATTTCTGTCGTTTAGTACCGCCAGCTCGGAGGCTTCAATGCCTCTACAGATAGAACAATTAAAGAAATTTGGGGTATCAGAAAGAATCGTAAGTTTTGTTTTACCCTTGGGATATTCTTTCAATTTAGACGGCTCAATGATGTATATGACCTTTGCCGTTGGTTTTATTGCTCAGGCTTACGGTATTGATTTGAGTATCGGGCAACAAGTAACAATGATGTTTACGCTTTTGATTACCAGCAAAGGAATTGCAGGCGTGCCACGTGCATCGTTAGTAGTAATTGCAGGAACAATGTCGATGTTTAATTTACCCGCCGAAGGACTAATCTTACTTTTCGCCGTTGATTGGCTGTTGGATATGGGGCGTTCGGCAACTTCAGTGGCGGGAAATGCGGTGGCTACGGTAGTGGTTGCCAAATGGGAAGGAGAACTAACGCAGAGTGTGTAATGTAAGTAGCAAGAGTTAACGTTTTTAAAATATTTTTATATCAAAACTATGACATACATAGAACCTGCTCCGATAAAGGACAAGGAAAATCCCTTAGAATCCATGATGCAACGCTTTGATAAGGCGGTTGAACTCTTGGGCATTTCAGACGAAATGTATTATATTTTAAAAGTTCCCGCTCGTCAAGTGACGGTAGGACTTCCCATCACGATGGACAATGGTTCTATCAAAGTTTTTGAAGGACACCGAGTTTTGCATTCCAATATTTTAGGGCCTGGGAAAGGTGGCATTCGATTTGACCCAGATGTTAATTTAGATGAAGTTCGTGCTTTAGCCGCTTGGATGACTTGGAAATGTGCTGTTGTGGATATACCTTACGGTGGTGCAAAAGGTGGAATTGCTTGTAACCCACGGGAGATGTCGGCGGGAGAAATGGAACGTTTGATGCGTGCCTACACCGTGTCGATGTTAGACGTTTTTGGTCCTGATAAAGATATTCCTGCCCCTGATATGGGAACGGGGCCCCGTGAAATGGCTTGGCTCATGGACGAATATTCAAAGGCAAAAGGAATGACGGTAAATGCCGTTGTGACGGGTAAACCTTTGGTTTTGGGTGGTTCATTAGG
>JANPGQ010000627.1:0-3232 GCA_031423975.1 Cytophagales bacterium
GCTTTGGAGGAATCTTTCAGAGCTGCCGAAAGCCGTTTCAATGCAGGGGCAATAGATTTTGTGGCGTATAGTCTGCAAAAAACTAACCTCGACAAAGCTCGTGCAAACCTTGTACAAGCTAAGTATGACTTTATTTTCAGAACTAAAATATTAGACTATTATCAAAATAAACCGCTTACCTTTTAACATTTAGTGAGCGGTCCGCCGCTGCGGTTGTGATTTAGTGAGTTGTGATTATTTGCACACTCAATAAATCACAGCTCACCAAATCACTCAATCACAAATAAATTATGGCAAAGAAATCTTCAAATAAAATCTGGTTAATCTTAGGCGGAGTCGTGGTGGCTCTGAGTGGTGGTTTGTTTTTCGCAAAACAGAAAGGACTTATCGGCAAAGAACCCTCTACCGAAGTTGAATTTACAAAAGCTAAGAAGGCTGATATTGTTGAGCGTGTCTCGGCTTCGGGCAAAATTCAACCAGAGATTGAAGTAAAACTTTCGCCAGATGTATCGGGTGAAATCGTAGCCTTGTACGTAAATGAAGGCGATTCTGTAAAGGCTGGACAGTTGTTATTGAAAATTCGTCCTGATAATTATGAGTCGCTTCTCTCACGGGCAGATGCACAGGTAAATTCCTCGAAAGCGTCGGTTGAGCAATCAAAAGCGGTACAGTCTCAGGCAGAATCCCGTTTGTTGAAAGCCAAAATTGACTACGACCGTAACAAGAAATTGCACGATGATAAAGTGATTTCAGATGCCGATTTCGACCAATTTAATTCACAATATTTAGTAGCAAAACAAGACGTAGAATCGGCAAAAGCTAATGTTTTAGCTTCGGAATACAACGTTAAAAGTACACAAGCGGCATTGAAAGAAGCCCGTACCAATTTAACGAAAACTACTATTTATGCACCCCAAAGTGGCACGATTTCTAAACTGAATGTGGAATTGGGAGAACGTGTTGTGGGAACATCCCAAATGGCTGGCACTGAACTACTTAGAATTGCTAATTTGAATAAAATGGAAGTTCGGGTGAATGTAAATGAGAACGATATTACTCGTGTTTCGATGAATGATACTGTAATTATTGATGTGGATTCGTACAGTTCTACGGGGCGAAAATTTAAAGGTTTAGTGTATGAAATTGCCAGTTCCGCCAATGGTTTGGGTAGTACTGCCGCCGCTGCTGCTGTCTCATCGGATGCTGTAACGGAATTTGAAGTAAAAATCAGAATTTTACGCAAGTCATACTCAGATTTGATTGTGGGTAAAGGTTCATATCCACTAAAACCTGGTATGACGGCATCGGTAGAAATTGTTACGAACCGTAAAAATGGCGTGTTGTCAGTGCCGCTTGCCTCCGTAACCACCCGTGACCCTTCGATGAAAGCACAAGGTGAGAAAAAAGAAGGCGAAGCCGATAACAATTCGGAGCCAGAAAAGGTTATTAAAAAAGATAAGATTAAGGAAGTGGTTTTTGTGATGGGCAAAGACAACAAAGCTAAGTTGAGAGAAGTGAAAACAGGTATTTCAGACTTTGAAAATATTGAAATCCTATCAGGTTTAATAGACGGAGAACAAATCATTTCGGGACCATATTTGACGGTATCAAAGAAATTGAAAGAGGGTGATTTAGTAGCTAAAAAGAAAGAAGAAGAGAAAAAGAAATAAGGTTGTAGGTATTAGGAAATTGGTTATAGTTTTTCACTATCCCCACATCCCTGAAACCTAACCCCTAAAGTTAATTAGTTTGGTTTAGGGTTTATGAAAAAGCCGTCTCAGAGTGTCTGGGGACGGCTTTTTTGTGGGTTATCAATAACCATATCTGTATGGTCTTTCGTCAAAAGGGGTTTCTAATTTTATCTCTTTCCTAATTGCATTTATTCTATTTCTTGGCTTGTTTCCAATATTCAATTTGAATATCTCTATTGTTTTTCTTGCTCTTTTTTGGTTTCCTTCTGATTTTGATTGATTTGGCAAAATTTCACCAGTGAACGAACTGTATCTAAAAAAGTCTTCAAATTTATAGCCAAACTCATCAGGTTTTACCAATAGCACATCATATCTATTCATTTTCTTATTGCACTCCTTGCAAGATGGAAATAGATTGGTGTAAGTAAATGCTTCTAAGAAAAATTTTGTTTTTGGCTTAAAATGGTCTATTTCAAAACCTCTATCATCTTTTAAAGGATGGCAATCACAATAGGCACAATGGTCGTTATTACAATCGAAAAGGGCTTTTCCGATGATTTTATCCTTACCTTTCCATGACCAATCGCTACTTTTTTTTCTTTCGTTATATTTAGCCTCCCACCATTCGCCGAGCGTCTTTTCTTCTTCTGAACTTAGTGGATTGTCACCTCTTTTGAATGGTATCATATTGAAAAATCTTCGGCTAAACTTTTTGATAATTGTCTGAGTTCAAATTGAACGTTATTCCGTAATTCGGTACTTCTGAAAGCCAATTTCTTTGCTTTGCTTAGAAATGCTTTCTTATCGAAATCAGCCTCTTTTTTGTAAGCTTTTTCTACATCCTTTTGAAAATCTTCAATCTCAATTGTTCTTGGTTCTCCATACATTTGCGTAGGTTCAATATCGTACACTTCATTCAGAACTTCATCAATTGGTTTAGATGTATCAGAAATACCAATCGGTAATTCAACTTTGCATTTGCCCTCAGCATCTAATTTTAACTCATAGATATATGCACCATCAATTGAATTGACAATAAATGGAGAATGTGTAGTAATAAAAATTTGAGCATTTTTGAAGAGTTTCTGAACCACTGGAAGCACTTTTCGTTGCCAAGAAGGATGTAAATGCACTTCAATTTCATCCAAAAACAAAATGAATTCTCTTTCAAAAACGGGCAAATCATTCTCCCATTCCAAAGCATCCATCCGCATCAACAAATCACCTATCCATGAGATTATTGAACGTAAACCATCTGGGAGTAAATCAAAATCTAATTCTATGTCTTGTTTTACAGCTACTATTTTTGAATTAGCATTTTTAAACTTAAAATCTATTGGTATATCAATAATCTCTTTAATAATTAGTTTTAAGTTTTCAATATTCCTCTTCAATCTTTCAACTTCTTCTTCAAATCCTTCAAAGAAGGCATTATTTCTTTTTGAAATTGTATTTGCTAACCATTGGTTCAAAGTATATTCATTCTCGCCATAAGTCTTATTAAATTCCAAGGCATTTTTAAGCGGGTCATAACTTTCATT
>JANPGQ010000628.1:0-5874 GCA_031423975.1 Cytophagales bacterium
CTAAGACTCCTGCAATGGCACACATCAAAAAAACAACTGCCTGTCCGAACCTAACAGTCTGTTTGTCAGAGGCTTTGGGGTTGATATATTTTCTGAAAATATCAAAAGCCATCATCGTAGAAACCGAATTCATCATAGAATAAATGGCGGAAAATATCGCACAAATCAAACCTGCCAAAATCAAACCAATGAAACCGTAACCCGCTGGAACAACCGTTTTTAATAAGGTCAAAAAAGTATCGTCGGGCTTTATGGCATCCATCCCTAATCTACTTTTGAACAAATAAAATGCCGCCGTACCTACACCGATAGAGAAAAATGGGATGATTAATTTCAGAAAACCTGCGGCAATAGCCCCTAATTTGGCATCTCGGTCGGTTTTTGCTGCCAATACTCGTTGGACTTGATATTGATTGGTTGTCCAATAAAACATATTCAAAATGGTCAATCCCGTAAAAATTCCACTCCACGGCAACTTGGGATGATTGGACGGTAAATACAAGTGCATCTTATTTGCCTCGGCATGGTCTAATGCCAAAAGCCCCGATAATCCTCCAATTTCGGGTTGCATATACGTGAGCGTTCCCATTAACAAAACCGATAGTATCATAATGACTGTCAGGATATTATCGGCAATTACTACCGATTCCATTCCGCCAAAAACCGTAAAAATTACAGTAATAAGAGCAATCACAAAAATGCCTTGAATGTAGCTAATATCCCAACCCGTTCCTGCAAATAAAATCCCCAAAGTACGACTGCCGATGTAAAATCCTCCGATTAATTGAATCATAATAAAAATAACCATCAAGCAGGTATAAACTAATCGGGCATAAGAATTAAAACGGGCTTCGAGAAATTGAGAGAGTGTGAAAAAGTTCTTTTTTCGATAAATGGGAATGAAAATGTAGCACAAAACCAAAATGGCAGGAACCGCCCAGATTTCGTAATGACTTTGGGCAAAACCGATGGAATAGCCAATGCCCATCATGCCGATAATTTGTTGAGCATGAATATTGGTTCCAAAAATAGACCCTGCCACCGACCACCATCGCAACGAACGCCCTGCCATGAAGTATTCTTCGGAATCTTTTTTCTTAAAACTCGAAAACATACTCGCCACAATCAAAAATAATAAAACGGCAATAACAACAACTATATCAAACCATTCGAGGGATTTTAGCATGGGGATTGGTAATTAGAGAATTAGGGATTAGAGTTTGTTTTCAATCAACTCTTACAAGCATTTTGAGTGCTTTTAAGGATTAAAGAGGCTTATTCAAACACATAAATTCTTGATTCATAGGGCTTTAAAGAAAATTCATCATTATCTTTAACAGCCATATTTGACAATAATATTCTAAGATTCTTTACTGAAAAATCAAGCGTGAATAATTGCGTTTCATTCGTAAAATTATTCATAATCAAGACTTTATCATTTCCTAAAATTCGGGTATAAAGCCAAATTTTATGACAGTCAGGACGCAAATCTGTATAATCTCCGTAAATCAAAGCAGGAGTTTTCTTTCGTAATAGAATCAGTTTTTTATAATAATTCAAGATAGAATCCTCTTCCAATTCTTGGGCTTCTACGTTTATTTGCTTATAATTTTCATTGACTTTTAACCATGTTTTTTCACCTTCCGAGAATCCTGCTTTTGCCCGTGAATTCCATTGCATGGGCGTTCGGGCGTGGTCTCTGGCTATTTTATTACAGGCTTCTAAAAATACTGCTTCGTCATACTTTTGGGTTTCTACCAATGCCTTGTGAGCATTCAAAACCTGCACGTCATTGTATTCAGTAACATTTTCAAAATTGGCATTACTCATTCCGATTTCATCGCCTTGATAAAGGTATGGCGTACCTCGCAAAGTTAATAAAACCGTTGCCAACATTTTAGCAGATGCTGCACGAAATATGCCTGTATCGCCAAATCTGGACAACATTCTTGGGTTATCATGGTTTCCGAAATAGACAGTATTCCAACCATCATTTGCCGTAGGTGCATCCCATTTGGCAAAAATACTTTTGAGTTCTACTAACGAAAATTCAGGTTTTGGATTGACAAAACAACTCTCATCACGAGGCACTGCATGATCGAAATGGTAAATCATATTCAACTCCTCCCGATTTTGTCCCACGTACAAATTAGCCTGTGCTTCCGAAACCCCAAAAGCCTCTCCAACTGTCATGCAATCGTATTTATGCAACACTTCTCGATTCATTTCTTGCAAATATTCATGCACTTTCGGACCGTTAGCATAAAAACTTAAATCGCCAAAGCGATTGGCTGGGAAATCAGGAAAATCAGGGTCTTTTGAAATCAGCGAAATCACATCCATCCTAAAACCATTTACGCCTTTATCCAACCAAAAACGCATCATTTTGTAAATTTCTTGACGTAATTTTGGGTTCTCCCAATTCAAATCAGGCTGTTTTTTGACGAAAAAATGCAGGTAATATTCTTGCGTAATATCGTCCAAATCCCAAGCCGAACCTGAGAAAAATGAAATCCAATTGTTAGGAATTTTAGGCTTCCAAATATAAAAATCTCGATAGGGATTATCCTTAGATTTTCGGGCTTCTTGAAACCAAAAATGTTCATCAGAAGAATGATTTACCACCAAATCAATAATCAGTTTCATGCCTCTCTGATGAATCCCTAAAAGCATTTCATCAAAGTCTTCCATAGTGCCAAAATCTTCCATAATGGCTTGATAATCAGCTATATCATAGCCATTATCAACATTTGGAGACTTGAAATGTGGGCTTAACCAAATCACATCAATACCCAGGTTTTGGAGGTAATCTAACTGAGAGGTTATCCCTTTCAAATCCCCAATTCCATCGGCATTAGAGTCCTTGAAACTTCGTGGATATATCTGATAAACAACGGCTTCTTTCCACCAAGATTTATGTATGTTCATTTGTCGTAAAATTACAGAAGTCGTCCTTCAAAAGGACGACTTCCGTTTATAGATTTCTATCTAAAAATTTGGTCAAAGTTGATTGATACATAGTACAATGCCCCAATATTTGCCAAACCATACCCTTGCGAATAGTATTTATTGAAAATATTTGAACCACCAACCTTGATTAATGATTTCATCGAAGGTACTTTATATGACAATGCCGCATCAAAAGTATTCCACGATGGCAACCAAGCATCACCTGCCGTTGTACCTTGTTCTACCCACATTTCGCTCGTCCAACGGTAGGTAAGTGTAAAGCCCAAATTCTTTGTTAATTTCGGATTGCTCAATGTGATATTATAACGGTCTTCGGGCGAAATAAAGAAGTTTCTTTGCACCCTTGCCACCTCAGGATTGCTCATTTTACGTTTCACAATTTCATTACCAAAAGCATCTTTCAAAATATTTCCATTATTGTCTTTTAGGGTAATTGTTCCCACTTGATTGGCATAGTTGAACCCAAAATTATAGCCTTTTCCCAAAGCATATTCAAGCCCAAATCCGTAGCCACTCACAAAGATTTCATTAAAATTATTGAAATTGACCGCATAAGTGGTGGTAGTAGCACTGGTTCTCAAATCGGCAATTTGTCCAACGGTTTTAGGCTGATAATAGTTTTGCGTGGCAATAAAATCATTATAATTACTGTTGAAATAAAAGGCATCTACAAACAATTTATTCGATAATAAAGTCTTGTAACCAATCTCCCATGTCTTGATTTTCTCGGTTGTGAAAGCACTTGGATTTGGCACATATTTTACCAACAAAGATTCATTGCCATTGGGCGTTGTTGCCGTCACAGATGCTCTATAAGCTAAGGCAGAAGCCTCAGTATAAGCAGGATTAGCAATCAAATTTGCCCCATCAATTGAAGCCTGCGAACCTCCCACTTCACCGCCACCAGTACCGCCATCTGCCAACAATTGGTTTGGCGAAGGATTGCGGAAGGCAGACTGCCACGAAGCACGGAAATTATGTTGTCCCAATGTCAAAATACCTGAAACTCTGGGCGTAAATCCACCATCAAAATATTGGTTTTTATCATAACGAACCGCTACAATCGGCTTGAAAGTTATGTTTTCTCCTAATTTAATTTTTACCGAACCTTGTGTGTACCAGCCATATTCATTAATCGTAAACTCATTTCCATCAACTTTACTCACTGGGAAAATTGTCTTTTTGGTCAATAAATTGTACCGTCTGAAACTCGCCCCTGTGATGATTTCAAAGGCTTCTGGTAATATTTTCTTGAAATTATACATTCCTTCCAAATGCGTCAAAGACGAATTATCCAATACTCTAACTCCTCTAATAGTTGTACTTCCTGGAATAAAATCAGTATTTAATGTATTTGATAAGTCATTGTAATATTTCGTAAAATTAGCATCGCCAGGTAAAAACTTTGCTGCATCAGCCGCATTTCTCGAAGCTGTGATATTACCTCCGTTTGCGTTATAAGCAGTTGCAAAATCTGTTCCCCAAGTAGCAGTTGGCTTGCTGATTTGCAACATTCTCTGAGCCAAAACTCCTAAATTATAGCCCTCGGCGGATTGTATGGTGGTATATCCTCTCAAAAACCATTCATCGGCACGCAATTCTAATTTGATTTGGTGGCGATTATAATCTGGATAATATTCTCTAAAACCTGCCGTTCTGATAAGATTTCCACTGCCATAATACCAAGCCGCAATTGCTTCAATTTTATCCGTTAATTTTACATGAATAGCCGCATTGAGACGAAGGCTTTTGTACTGCCCGCCATTTTGCAATAAATCAAGTTCTGTATAACCCGTGCGAGTAACGGTCTTGCCCGCCAATGCTGGGGCAGTTGGATAAACTGCTGGGTAAGTAACTGCACCACTATTATTAAAATCGTCGCCATAAATATTTACACCATCATAAGTGAGGTTGCTTGATGGGTCGTTGTTGGGCGTGAAGCCTAATTTTACGGAGTTGTTACTGTTGTCCACCACAAAAAAACCTGGTCTGCCTCGGTGCGAACGATCATCGTAATTATCGGCAATA
This sequence comes from Cytophagales bacterium, assembly GCA_031423975.1. GTDB lineage: Bacteria > Bacteroidota > Bacteroidia > Cytophagales > Spirosomataceae > Arcicella. Next base: position 4,999 of record JANPGQ010000628.1, read on the forward strand.
AAATCCGTTCCGTTTACAGTCTGTAAATTAATTTTGAAAGCTACCTTTTTCCCTAATTGTTGAGCATAACGTAAGGCTAAATCAGTATAGCCTTTTGCTCCAAAATTGTTTTTACCAACATTATTTACACCCAATTTTACCTGAGCTGATAACCCTTGATATTCAAAAGGCGACTTTGTTTTGGTCAGCATCAATCCCTGCAAAGCATCTGGACCATACAGAGCAGAAGACGCTCCTGGTAAGATTTCTATACTTTCAATATCAATATCCGAAACCCCTGCGGCATTACCAAAACCAAAACCATACCCTGGTGAACGGTTGTCCATGCCATCCGTTAATTGTACAAAACGGTTGTTATTATTTGCTCCAAATCCCCTGATATTCACCGACTTAAATCCTAAACTTTGTGTCAATAAATCAACACCTTTGAGGTTTTGTAATAAGCTATAAACATCCGCCGAAGCACCATTGAGGATTTGTTTTACCCCCAATTTCTCCACCGTAACGGGTGCCTTAGTAATGCTTTCTTCCACACGGTTACCTGTAACTTTTACTTCTTCCAAAGTTCCAGTATTTTCTTTTAAGGTAATGTTTAAGTTGTCCGAATTCTTCACTACAATTTCTTGTTGTAAAAAACCAACTGCTGAAACTCGAAGCGTAAATGGAAGTTTTTGACTGGTATTCAAGACAAATGTTCCATTGACATTTGCTACCGTACCAGACACTGTGCCTTTGATGGCTAAACTTGCCCCTGCCACTGGGCTTTTGTCTTCATCACTAATAATTTTACCCGAAATAGTAGTGTTTTGAGCAAAAGAGTAGGTTACAAAAAGGAGATTGATAAGAATGAGAAAAAGTTTTTTCATGGGATTGTTG
>JANPGQ010000629.1:0-14147 GCA_031423975.1 Cytophagales bacterium
TACATCTTAAATGCTTCAATGGCTTTGCTTTGGGTTTGCTGATAACATTCAACTTCTGATGGAATGCTAAACAAACTCACCAAAGCTTCCTGCGAATGATTCATTTTCATCATTTGGTCGGCTTGTGCAAGGATGGTTGAGCATCTTTGATTGTAATAGGCAATGGCTTTTTGCTTGGCTTTTTCCAAAAATACTCTCGTTGATTCATCATCTAATTTTGCATTTGAAACCAAATTATTCAAGGCTAAATCACGGGTTCTGCCACTTCCTTTTAGCTTTTTTGTAACCGAAGCAAAAATCGCTTTGCTGTCTAATTGCTTGACATATAGGCTAATGTCTGCCTCAATGACGGTAATGTTTTGCAAGCCAGGATTAACGGTTTGTTCATTATAAATTTTAATAATTGGATATAAAACCAAATTATTTTGAACGTTCAAAGATGCAATGCCATTTTCTGTAAGGACATCCACAAATTTATCGTGTAGGCGTTGCAAATGCGTTTCGCTGAGTCCTCCGCTAACTTCATCGGGCATTACGAGAGCGAAGGTGATTTTGTTGGCAAGATTTTCTGTTTGCCCGAAACTTTCTGTGAAAGACCCCGTAAATAACAAAAGGCAAATAACTATATAATTGAAGTATTTTTTCATTTTAAAATTATTAAAATCGTTGTTCGATGTTCGTTGCTTGATGTTGAATGTTCGATATCTGATATTCGTTAAATCGTTGAATGTTAAATACTTATATTCTACTTTACAAATGCTTTCAATGTAATTCCTTTATCAATTCTTTCTTGAATTTCAACGCCACCTTCATTTACTTCACAGATGGAAAAGTTTTCATCTTCTACTTTTATTACCTCTGCTTTGCCGATTTCTTTTTTACGGATTAATTCTTTGCCGTCCACATTGGTTTTCACAAATTCGATAATGGTTAATTCTTTTCTGACTGCCAAACCAATTCCTGTTCCGCCCGCAATGAGGATTTTTCTTGCTCCTTTTTTCTTATGCGTTTCTTGAATTTCAACCACTGAAACCATAACTGGGAACACTCTCTTTACCCAATTTTTCAACCCACAAGCTAAGTTACTCATAGCGTTTCTGAGAGCTTCATCTGTAGAACTTCCATAACCTGCCACATCGCACGAACCTGCCATCATTTGCCTGAAAAAACCACCTTCCACGGGTGCAGACGACTGCCCACGCCCGAAGGTTTCAGCTTGCAAAACTTGACTTGTTTCTACATCAATGAGTTTGATAGAAGTCAATACAGAAGCAGAATACACATATTTTTTAGCTTCTACCGAGTACGAACTACTGGTGGCAACGCTTACTAATTGCCCCGTTACAAGGTATTTTGCTCCCAAAGTACGTCCTTGTTCAATAACTTTGCTATCCAAAAACTCTTCGGTTTTTTGAAGTTCTTGTTCGGCTTTGATGTTTTGTAACTTGGTTCTATCTACTATCGTGAAACGTGCGGCTTTCACAAATTCGTTAGCCACAAGTTCATTTACTTGCTCCACATAATTTTTCTCTTTGTAAGAAGGATAGGTGAAGTAAGTGATACCAACAGTAATTTTTTCGCTTTGAGCAATCAGTGAATAACTCAAAGAAAATGAGAAGAGAAAAAGTAATATTTTTTTCATGGAATATCTTGAAAATCAATTATTTGAATGTTACAAAAATGGTATTTCCTTTAATCAAACGCTCAACTTTTAGTTTACGGTCGGGTTTTTTAGTAGGAAAAAGAGCATTGCAAAACCTAAAAATATCTAAGGAATATCGGGTTGTGGTGAGGTTACGCCCTTGCGTATCTAAGCGTGGAACACGTATAACATCAAAGATTGTTTTTAATTCTGTAACTCCCTGAATATGATAGTTTTTGGTATTGTCTGCTACCCAAGATTCTAAGGCATCAGATAATGGCAGTCCGTCTTTGCCAACCTCCGTACTCATCTTAATATCAGCATCGGCAGCCAAGTTGAATTCGAGGGAGAGGTAGCGTCCATTTTCGATAATATCCGTGAATTTTTGTTGCATAATATTCAAAAAATCTTCAATCACCGAATCAGTTGCACGGGCAGCCAAACGACCCACATCGTTGGTATAAAATTTACCCGAAAAACCTACTTTGTTGGATAAAGACGAAGACGTTGAGGATTCGTATGAATTCAAAATCACTTTAATATCGTTTCCAGAAGGTGATTCGGCGTAGCTAAATTCTACTTCCACACAAATATCTGCCCCAGACGATTGTACGATTTGGGTTTTCAAATCACTTTGGGTTTCGCTATTGAGAACTTCGTTGGTAGTGAGATTTCTTACTTTTGAAAGGAAATCAATCGTTGAGTAGCCTCTTTTGTCGAATGCTTCTTTGACCTTTGCCATCACTACTCGATTATTGACATCATCCTCAACTAATTGACGAATGTTTTGTCCTTCCTTAAAAAATGGGAAAACCATAATTGTAGGTTTTACGGTTACTTTTTTCTCCGAAGTGGGTGTTTCGTTATTGGCAGGTTTTGCAGGTTCTGCGGTGTTGAATCCATTATCTTTTTTCTGAGCAAATACGGATAAGGAAGCAAGGCATAGGACTAATAAACTTATTTTTTTGTACATGATTTTATTAATTGAGTGGTTTAATATCCAAATTTACGAATTACCTCATTTTGCTCCATGTATCGTCTGAGGGCAGTATAATTTATGACGATATTATAATTCAAAGCCCTTCCGCCTTCGGATGCTCGCTGTTTTAGGTATTCTAATCTATCTACACGGGTTACAAATTGAGCGTATTCTCGGTTATTAAAAAACTTTTTGATAGAAGGATGTCCTTGCATTTCAGCTTTGTTTTCAACCATTGGCGAACGGTACGTTTCGGTAGAAGCAGATGGTAAACCAACGTACAAAAGCGTTTCAAATGCTTTGATTTGAGCATCTTGTTCCATTTCGGAAAGACTACTGCCAAGTCCTGTGGTATGGATTTTGACCATTCCAGCACTTTCTTCTGAAACATAACTAATCTGATTCGCCGTAGGCTGACGCACTACGCATGAGGAAAACATGGCGATGCAGAATGATAAGGTGATGAGTTTTTTGAACATTTTGTGTTTTAGTTTTTAAGTTTAGCTTCTGCTTTTTGTTTTCCATCAATAGCCTCTTGAAAATCAGGTTTAATCTTCAATGCTTCCTGATAATATTCAAGCGCTTCTTTATATTTCTCTAAGCCAAAATAGCTATCTCCTTTATTTGATAATGATTTATAATGAAGATCTATCTTTTTCTTTATTGCAACATCAAGGTCTTCTATTGCACTTGAATACTGACCAAGCTTATTTTTAACATTACCTCTATTTTTGAAATATTTTCCATCATAAGGGTTGAGTTCAATTGCTTTGTTGAAATCTAATAATGCTTCTTGGTATTTTTCGTCGTTGGTTAATGCCCAACCACGGAGGTTGTATGATTCTGCGTTAGGTGTAATTTTAATCACTTCCGAGTAAGTATTTGCTGCCAAATCATAAGCTGATAGATTAAAATAAGCATTACCTAAGTTTAAATATGAGTTTGCATTTTGGGGTTCTAATTCTGTAATTTTTTTGTAATCTTCAATAGACTTTCTGAAGTCTTGCATCTTCCAATAAACATAAGCTCTACTTCTGTAAGCCTCACTTTTGTTTTCACTTAAATCAATAGCTTTTGTGAAGTCAGCGACAGCATTTTCAAATTGCTCGAGTGAATTAACATAAACAAAGCCTCTCTTCATGAAAACATTTGGGTCATCGGGGTCTATACTTGAAGCTTTAGTAAAATCTTTTACGGCTTCGTTATATTTACTATTTCTCCAAAAATAGTTGGCACGAGCAATGTAATTACTCTTTGATGTACTATCACTTTGAATTGCTTGATTCAAGTCTTCTATCTTTCCTGTGCCATTTTGAGCTTGTAACGCACGAGTCATAGATTTTAATGATTCAGACATTTCTCTAATATCCTCTCTTTGTTTTTGTTTCTCTCTATATTTTGCACCACCCAACAACCCTCCAATCGCATTAATAGATTTACCCACATCCACCATTCCCGAAGATGACCTTGAGGATTGTCTCTGAGAAATAGCCTCTCTTTCCGCCGCTTCCCGCATTGCTTTATCCTTCAAAGCATTTTGGCGAGCAGCTTCCTCATCTTTTTGAGCTTGGGTCATTTCTGGTGCAACAGCGTTGGTTACATCACGTACATAATGACGAGTTTTGATGATACCACTTGCCAATTTTGCTTTTAGTCTTTCACTACTTGTTTTGATTTCTTGCCCATCCTTTTTGTCATAATCATTGGCAATCAGCCCTTCACTACAACGGATGGCATTATCAAAATCTTCGAGCCAGTAATAAATTGTTGCCATATTGTACCAAGCCCCGTACCTCAACTTACGCTCAGGTTTTTCGTCTTTGGCATATTTCACCAAAACACTATCAAAATAAGCAATGATGGGCTTTACCTTCGCCAGATTCAAGGGTATAATTACCGTCATTTCAGCCATAGCCAGTTTAGCATCTTCACAAGCCTTTTTGAAAGCATCATTTTCTGGATGTTTTGGAGAATCAGTAGTCCATAAAATATCTGTATTAATACGTGGTACATAGCCAATTTCACTATCTAATCGAGCTTGAAATAGGGATAATTTTTCAGAAATAAACCCACCTAACAAGCCTCTTTTGGTGGTTGCGGCGTTATCATTCCAGTATTTTTCTAAGGCAGTAGTGCTGCTATAATAACTGGTTTCGTATGTTTTCTCAAGAGACCCTTCTGCAACAGGTCCATCCTTGAGGATTTTACCGTTCAAGTCTGTGATGGTGTACATCATCGGTACTAAATACTTGAAAGTTAGTCTGTAAGAAGTAGTAATGGTCTCTTTTCCATCTTTGTCTTTGGTTTTTTCCTCCTTTTTTTCTGTTACTGGTTTACCCATATCATAGCCATCAATTTGTACTTTGATGGTGAAATGCCCACCCGTAGTAACACGTTTGAAGCCACTGATTTTGAAATAAACAGATTCCAAATCACTTTCATTATTGGAATAACCAGCATCATTCAGATTTATACCATTTGCAATAAATTTCGTAGAGAAAGTTGTGTATTCTTGTGGAAATGGATTAGTTGGAAGTTGGAGATAAGATGCCTTAAAATTAAGTTTATCTAAATCAATTTTTTGAGTGAAAGCTACGGTTGAAAAAAAAATAAAGGATAACAGTAGAGATAGTTTTCTCATGGTAGTAGTTTGGGAAAATTGTGGTTAATAATTTTACAAAGAAACAAAAAAACTTCTAAATCACCCTGATTTAGAAGTTTTTTTCAATTTCCAAGAAATAGCCATTGCTACATCACCAACTTAAACCCTTCCCCATGCACATTAACTATCTGAATATCAGGTTCTTCTTTTAGAAATTTGCGAAGTTTGGTGATATAAACATCCATGCTTCGGGCGTTGAAATAAGTATCGTCTCCCCAAACCATTTTGAGGGCGTAACTACGGCTTACGGAGTTACCCATGTTCTCGCAAAGGAGGGTAAGCAATTTGGATTCTTTGACCGTCAATTTTTGAGATTCCTCATTTCTAACCAATGTTTGCTTGTCAGAATCAAAGACAAAACTCTTAATTTGGAAACTTGTAACCTTCTCGTTTTGGTCTTCTGCTTTTTGGCTTCTCCGTAAAACTGCCTGCAAACGAGCCAATAATTCTTCCATCGAAAAAGGCTTGGTCATATAATCATCCGCCCCCAATTTGAAACCTTGCAACGTATCTTCTTTCATGGCTTTTGCAGTCAGAAAGATGATAGGCGTATCTCGGTCAGTCATACGGACTTCTTTGGCAAGGGTGAAACCGTCCTTTTTAGGCATCATTACATCAAAAATACAGAGGTCGTAAGGCTGTTGGACAAACTTCGTGAGGGCATCGTCGCCATCTTTTGCCAAAGTGGTTTCGTAGCCTTTGATGGTCAGGTATTCCTGCAATAATGTGCCTAAATTGGGGTCATCTTCGGCAAGTAGAATCTTAGTCATTTTGTTAAATTGGTTTGTTTAAATTTTATTTAAAAGCCCTAACTCCCTCAAATTCTCCAAAATCTCCCCCAAATTACAAACCTTCCACTCTGGGCGTGTGAAATAGTTTCCTCCTTCGGTAGTTACGATAAAATTATGTCCGGTTTTCAAGTCATTAACTGCTTCGGTTGAACCTTTTGTTAATGAATTGGCAGAAGATAGTTTTATCTCAATTGCTACTATAGGCGTTATGCCTTTCACTAATACCAAATCCGTTTCAGCTCCGTTGGAAGTTCTGTAAAAATAGGGTTTTATGGAACTATGCAAGGCGTTACAAATCTGCTCAATTACGTAGCCTTCCCACGAGTGTCCTATGAGTTTATTTCTCAACAAAGAATCATAGTCAAAAACGTTGGACAAATAGTGTAAATTTCCTGAATCACGATAATAGAGTTTAGGACTTTTAACGACTCTTTTACTGATATTTACGAACCAAGGCTGCAATCTACGAATTAAAAATGCTTGCTCTAAAACGTCAATAGTTTGGGTAATTATTTTCACATTTACGTTTAATGAATTAGATAAGTCGCTGTAAATCAATGTTGAACCGTGAATCCCAGTAAGCATTTGCATAAGATTATAAAGCAAAGTTGGGCTAACGTTCAGTCCAAAATTTACCAAATCTCTGGTGATATAGGTCTTGATAAAATTCTCTTGCCATAAAGCCCAAATATCGTCATCGGGAGCTAATAAAGCATCTGGAAAACCACCTCTGAACCAGTGTGTTTTAAGGTCAATACCTGATGAAATTACTTCCGAAAACTGCAAAGGTGGCAGTTCTAAATAAGCAATTCTTCCTGCCAAAGTTTCGGCACTATTTGCCAAAAAAGTAGGAGAAGCAGAACCCAACAAAATAAACCGACCAGCTACTCGGTTTTCGTCAATCAGAGAACGAAGCAAAGGGAACAATTCAAGCATCAACTGCACTTCGTCAATGATAACGGTTTTGTCTGGATATTGAGATAAAAACCATTCGGGATTCTCCTTCAATTGAGCCATGACTCTGGGAGATTCCAAATCAAAATAAACGCAAGGTTTATCCAAAATAGGCTCTAAGTTTTTGACCAAAGTAGTCTTTCCTACTTGCCTTGCCCCAACAATTCCTACGGCTGGGAAATGTTTAATGAGTTTTTCTATTTGAGCTTTTTGACTTCTTTCTATCATGGTTTTTATAATTATCCATGCAATTTATATATTTTTTATATAGAATTGCATGGATAATTTACAAAATCTAAAAACTTCATTTCAAAAGTCTTTCTTTTAATAACCCCTTCAATTCCTTTAAATCATTCCCTTCTACTATATGAATAATTTTACCATTATCATCTATTAAAACGGTTTTAGGAATTGCTTGTACTGCAAAATCATTAATTAATTCAACATCATTTACGATTTGAGTCCAATCCATTTTGTTTTTTTTAATGAAAGCAAGAAGTTTTAATTGTTCTTTCCCTTGTGAAATTGATATTATTTCAAGTTTAGATAAAGGATATTTTTCTCTTATCTTTTTTATCTCTGGTATTTCTTCAATACAAGGTCTGCACGTTGTTTCCCAAAAATTTAACATTACATATTTACCATGATAGTCACTCAGAGCAATTACTTTGTCATTAATATCCTTAGATTGAAAATTCAATGCCATAGAACCAACTTTATGAGCCTTAACAAAAATTGATTTTAGCACCTTCTCTCCTTCAAAACTATTTTTAAACTCATCTGGAAAAATGTTAAAGATATTATTCAAGCTGTCAACACTAATTCCACCTATTGATGGTACTATTTCTCTAAACTTATAAAAACTATAATATTCGTTTTTATGTAATTTGATATGTTCAAGATTTTTTTCAAGAACTTTTAGATTTTTAGAGCTAATAATTTTTTTATTTTCTGTTGAAGTAAAAACGGTTGAATCGCCATTATCAAATTTACTCCGTAATAAATCATAGAAATTATTTAAATCTGAATATTCGTCCTTCATAGAAAGATAAAAGTTACGGTCAAAAGGTTGCAAACTTATGGCATTTTCAAGTTTATATTCTTTACGGGTATCTGGTTTTCCATTTTTGTCACAATTTTTAAACTGCAAAATAGCCGATTCGTTATCTACCCAAAACTTAGTTATATAACTTGAATTTTTATCTATTTTTTCTAATAATTCAATCGTTGCATATTTACTAAGATATTCGCCTTCTATAAAAAAAGTCCCTTCTTTCTGTATCAACTTAATTGTCCTTAACTCAACACCATTATTGTACTTAAATTCAAAATTTTCAATCTTCATACATGAATCTAAGACAACTTTCAATTTAAACTTTTTCTGAGCATTCGCATTATAAAATGAACAAAATAGGGCTATTAGGAAGTATAGGGCATTTTTTTTCATCGAATTTGGATTTAGGGTATAAAATAATATGACATATTATTACACAGGCAACACCACCTCAAACTCACTCCCCTCACCCAATTTACTCCCCACATTAATCCGTCCGTGATGTTCTTCTACCATCTTTTTTACGTAACTCAATCCCAAGCCAAAGCCTTTTACGTCATGCACATTACCCGTAGGGACACGGTAGAATTTTTCAAAAATATTCTTGACAGATTCCTTCGTCATGCCAATTCCTTGGTCTGATACTTTGATAGAAAGTCCCTTTTCGGTGTTTTCTGTCGTGATTTTGATGATTGGTTTTTCGGGAGAATATTTGTTGGCATTGTCCAAAAGATTGAAAATGATATTGGTCAAATGCACTTCATCTGCCTGAATTTCAGGGTTTTCTGCCTGCAAATCTACCTCAATAATGCCTTCTCGAAGCTCAATTTGTGGGCTAATATTTTCCAATACTCGCTCAATAATTTGATGAACATTTACGATACCTAACTTCAATTGTACTTCGCCACGTTCCATTTGGGCGGTTTGTAATACTTTTTCTACTTGCGAGCCAAGTCGTTTGTTTTCGTCTCTGATAATTCCCAAATATCGCTTAAATATCGTTGGACTCCCCGCAATTGCCTCATCACCAAGCATTTGAGTGGCTAAGGAAATGGTAGAAATAGGCGTTTTGAACTCGTGCGTCATGTTATTGATGAAATCATTTTTGATGTCCGCCAATTGTTTTTGTTTCAAAATGGTACTTACTGCCACATAAAAACAACCCAAAACCACCAAAATCAGTAGGAGGGAGGTGGCGTACATCATCCAAATATTGCGGATAATATAACGGTCTTGATTGGGGAAATAAACCCGCAAATAATTCTCAGAATTGCTGTAATCATTCGGAAAAAGATTGACTTCGTAGGTGTCTTTATCGTTTTTCAGCCCCGTCATTTTATACTTCATCGAAGAGGCATAATGCAAATAACTGGGGTTTTCTAAGCTACTAATTCCGTACTCAAACGGTATTTCAATACCTCTACTTTTGATTTCATTTTTCAGCAAAGAATCCAACACTTGATAATTGATGCGGTCGTAAATACTACGTTTGGTTGTCAAGAAATCGCTGAAAACTTCCTTCGCCATTTCGGCTTTATTTTTTACTTTTTGGGCAGTTTCAATCGTTTGAATCTTACGGTCAATGTGGGGTTTTCGGTCTTTCTTCTTCTTGGTAATCAGTAACTTAGCTCTTTTTAAGGAGTCTTCCAACATCAAATTGTTATGTCTTTGGATGGCTTCTCCAAAAATATCGTCAATCTGTTTTTGACCATTCATCAAACTCACTACATCCTCATCTTTTAGGTCGATAGAATATTCCTGATGTTCCCTGATTTCGCCGTTGGGCAATACTTCTACACCCTTCGATACTAATATATCTGATGGAAAGGCTTTATCGCCCATTTTATCCAAATTCATTGCCAACGATGGCTTGTTTTTAAGGATTTCTTGTTTCGCACTCTGTTGGTGTTTTAGGGGTGTTTCAGAAGGCTTTGCAATGGCTAATAATTGCTTTTTATTTTCCTCAGTCGCAATTTTGCGTTGCATGAAATAATACATCTCTTGCTGAGATAACTTCCTGACTACCTGTTGCATAGCATCACGGACGTTGCTCCCGAACTGGTCGTTTTTAGTCCGAACCGTGAAGCCAAGCCAAAACATTTGGAAGACAATCAACCCCAACAGGGCAAAAGCCATCAATGCAATAATATATCTAATTTTACGCTGAGTCATTTTGTATAATCTGTCTGAATTTGGATTGCGAAACGTCGCACCGTGTCAGATTAAAAGATTTTTGGGATTATTTGTTGTATAGAAAAAAAAATCCAAAAATCCCTAAATCCTATGAATCCAAATTCAGACAATAAAATATGCAACATTTTTAAAATTACTGTTTCTTTATTTCGTTCACAAAATTAACGCAAATCTTTACCCTTGTATTTCGTTTAACATCTTTTAACAGACTGTAATAATTTGATATTGAGAGGCTTCGTTAAATTTGTATTATAAATTAATGTAAATATTATTAAACAAAAATAAAATGAAAAACATCATCACAACCGCATTAATGCTGACGATAGGAATGTCGGCCATGGCACAAAAAAGTATTTCTCAGAACATTAACGAAAATAATGGCAAAATGACCATCCGTATCGAATCTTCTGAAAAAGGTAAAAAAGAGGTTTTTGAAAAATCTTATAACGTTGAAGGCATGAGTGATGCCGAAAAAGAAAAACTTGTTTCTCATGTTACGGATTCTCTTTGGACGGCTTCTGGCGATGGTGACCATAAGCAATTTAAGATTAAAATTGATAGAAATGAAGATAGACGTATCAATTCAGACGATGACCGTCCTTTTTCATTAAATTCTCCCAAAGGAAAATCGAAGAAACACATTGAAATTTATAAAGATGGTAAGAAAATTGAGAAGGATTTGGACGGTGACGGAGACAACGATATAACGATGTTCTTCAAGGACTTTGGCAATGATATGGAGAAAAAATTTAAGAATTTTGACCATAAAGAAATGTTCAGTTCAATTGAGCCAATGATGAAAGATTTCAAATTTAAGCTCGATGGAGACATGAAAGATTTTGATTTTATGAACGAATCAAAAACCGTAAAAGCCCTTAAAATCTATCCAAATAAGCCTTTTGATAATAAATTGAACCTTAAATTTTATGCTCCAGAGAAGGGCGATGTATCAGTAATCGTTACAGACCTCAACGGAAAAGAAGTAGGTTCACAGAAATTTAAGGACTTCCAAGGCGATTTTATGGGACAGGTGGATTTGAAGAAAAATGTAAAAGGAACGCTTTTCGTAACCGTTACGCAAGGGCAAGATGGCACGGCGAAGCGTGTGGTGGTGGAATAGTAGAATTTGTACAGGTAAGTTAAAACCCTCCTAAATGTTTGAACCTTTGGGAGGGTTTTTTTATCCAATATGGATAAGGCTGTCGAATCGTCGCACCGCCGTGTTATAGTGATTTAATCCAACTCCGCACCAATTCAACCCCTTCTTTATGCGTAGTTTTTCGCCCCACTTCGGGCATCATGATGCCTGGGTCTGTGGATTCCATGCGGTAGATTAGGATGGATTTGTCGGGATTTCCTTTCACGATGTCATAATCACGATTGCCCGAACCACGTCCTGCCGCTACGGGCGTTTTGTTGAAACCCAAAGCTGTTGGATTGGTTTCGTGAATGCTCAAATTAAAGCCCGAAGTCATGGCGGGTCCTTTAGGGTTATGGCAATGGGCACAGTTAATATCCAACCAAGCTCTCGACCTTTCTTCCAGCGTTCCAGTTTCGGGTTTATTCCAAACTGCTATCTTCGGACAATCCTTCAAATCGGGTAAATTATTCAAAAAACCCGCTTTTTGCCAATATTTCAATTGATTTTCAGTGCCGCTTTGATAAGTAAAATCACCATTCAATTGCCTTACCGATGGACCAATCGGAGTCATTTTCTCTTCCCGATTATGACAACCTTTACACTGATTTAGATTCGGAATGGAATATTGTTGAGTCCGCTTTTTACCGTCTGAATACACATAACTTACCTCTTTGGTATCACCCGCCACTTCCAAAACAGCCTCCGTTTGTTCATCATTCCACACGTATTCCAAAGCCTTCCAACCCGTTTCTTCATGAATCAATAAGCGAGTTTCCATTAGCCTTCTGCCTTTTGCAGCGTCTCTAAAATCGTTGGGATAATAAAAGGTTTTGATGATGGTTGTACCTACTGGAAATCCCAATACTTCCGTAGCATTATAATCAACCGATTTACCTTCGGGGATTTTTACGAAACGCAATTTCTCGGCATAATCTGAAAATAAAGGCGTATTTAAAGTGTATGGAATGATGCCTTCTATTGGTTTTTGTTCAGCTATATTTCCCACAAAAAAACCGTATTCTGAAAGGCTTGTTTTGGGCGCATTTGCTTGATTTTCAGATAGATGGAGGGTGTTGAAAGAGAAGAGGAATAGGATTAATATTATCCCCACTCCCCAATATTTTCTATTGCTCATTTTTAACAATTTTTACGGGTTCAAGCGTACAATCGTATTTACTCATATCACGAGATATGTTCTTAAAACCATGTTCAGCATCAATGTTTGCAAAACTTTGGTTTTTATTATTTTGAATACAAATTTTCTTTTCTGCCAACGTATTTCCCTGAGCATCAAGGGTTTTGGGGTCAATGATTCCATCATAAATAATATGTGGAACGTCTTTGCCAAATTTTAATTTAAACCTAAACATTAAACCAAATCGCCCTTTGCTTGTGGGACGAATATGTTCACGCACGTATTCATTATCGTGGATGCTAATTGCCGAAGAATAAGGGTTATAATCTTTGTCATTAATGGGTCTTTCAGTCATCAAATAACTGATTATCCCTGTACCAAGCGTTTTATTATTGATGATTTTGTTTTGAAAAACCTCTACATTATTGGCAGCCAATAACAAGATTCCAGTACCATCAGACACCGAGGCTACAATGTTTCCTTTGGGAGCAAAATTGGCAAAATTATTATCATGAATATTATTGTTGAAGACCTTACAAAATCCCCCTTTTTTCTGAACTAAATCAGGTAAATCAAATACCAAAACACCACCGGTATTTTCATAAGCCTCGCAGTCATGCACACTGGCGTAGAGCGAATTTTCAATTTCTATACCTGCCACATTATGATAGGCTTTAGAATTTTTCACTTCAATGTATTTAGATTGACCCACATAAATTCCAGCATCCGAAGCCCCAATAGCCATGCAATTATCAATCATAACATTCTGACATTGAACGGGATACAGACCATAACCTCCATTTTTGTCCGATGGTTTTCCCGTCCATTCCACCTTTACATTTCTGAAAGTAATACCCTTTATATTCATCGTTTTTACTAAATCGCCTTTGGAATCTTGAAGGGTCATATCCTGAAGAGTAATGTTCTCAGCGTTGGAAATCCGCAATCCTTCTGCTCCCTCGGTTTGCCCTTTAAAACTGAGAATAGTTTTGTCCATTCCCTTACCTTTGATGACAATATTTTTCTTGTCTTCCATCGAAAGGCTACTCGTAAAACTGAAAGTTCCTTCATCCAAATCCACAACCGAACCATTTTCAGCCATGATTAATTGAGTCTGAATTTTCTTCTGAACGGCTTGCTGAGAGAAGCCAATCTGACTACTTATCAACAAAAGAAAAAATGGGATGAGCTTTTTCATGTGGGTATTGTTTGGAATGATTACGAATTTAGAGAATTTTTGGCAAGATTATACATAGAACGCTTTTTTGCTGTGAGAATTGAATAAATCTTTCATCCCTCAAAAACCAAATTCTATCCCTCCAAAAATCCATTCTATCGGAAATCGCTTTCTCAATATCGCTTTCTATGCTTGTTTTGAATCAAAATTCAAGACAAACCGATGAAACATTTATTACTAATCCTCTTCTTATTTCCTTATTTAGGTTTCACTCAAACCATCATTAAAGGAAAAGTTACTGATAAAAAGGGAGAAACCTTGCCTGGGGCAAATGTTCAGCTTGAAGGGACTTACGATGGTGCCTCTGCCGATGCAAATGGCTCATTTTCTTTCAAAACGGATGAAAAAGGAGATAAAAT
>JANPGQ010000630.1:0-2687 GCA_031423975.1 Cytophagales bacterium
CTTGTGTTATTAATAATGTTAATTTCATATTTTCTAAAAATTTGAAAAATATTCTCTGCTTCGCCCCTAATCCGAGCGTCGGTAGCCCTAAAATCTAACCCGCAACCCGAGCGTCGGTCACCCTAAATCTACTTCTGCGATGCCTTAAACAATTTTTGTTTCTCTTCTTTGGTCAAACTTTCGTAGCCTGAGCGTGATATTTTATCCAAAATCTCATCTACTTCATCATCGTCTGGATAACCCGAACCTACACTTGCAGGCGAATTGGTATAAGCCGTTTCCTTCTGGCGATGTGTTACTTTGATAGTCGGTTTTTCGGTACGTTTGAAAAGGTTTTGAAAGAAATCAACGGTTGCATCAATAGGTACTCCCAAATCTCTACCTGCTTGGAGTTGTTTTATGTATAAATAACCCAATAATGCACCACCCAAATGGACAATTTCACCGCCAGCATTTGTGCCAATTGTGCCTGCCAAGGATACTAAGAAGAAAAATGCAGCAATGTATTTTATTTTAACGGGACCAATCAAAAACAAGAAAAAGGTATAATCTGGAACGAGTGTAGCGGCGGCAAACATAATAGCCATTACACTTCCCGATGCTCCGATAATAATAACGTCGGCATGGGGTTTATAAAATGGTACAAAATTAAAAGCAATAAGGGCTAACAATCCGCCAAATAATGCCCCTAAAATATAAATGTTTACTAACCTTTTGCTTCCCAAAAACTCCTGAATAATTGCCCCGTACCAATATAGCATCAGCATATTAAAAAACAGGTGAAAAGGCGAAACCGAATGAATGAATGCGTAGGTCAGGATTGTCCAAGGGTGAAACAAAAATGTGTTCAATGCTGGCTTCAAACTAATATATGAACGAATGGTCTCGAACCAAGCATCCGAGCCAAATGCTACATTAACCCCAATCCATAGCACTAACATGACGACATAAACCGCCACATTCAACCAGATTAGCTGAATTAAACCGTTGTTTCGCTTAGAGAAAGCGTCTTTGAAGTCATCTAAAATTCCACTCATTATTTTCAGTTATCACAGAACAGTTATTAATAAACAGTTTCAATGAATATTATTTTTTAAAAATTGATTGACAGGTAAAACACCTACTAAGATAACGATTTGATTTACAAAATGTTACCATATTTCGATATAAATATTATTGTGGCCCAAACCTCTTGTTTCAAAACTGTTTTAATAAAAACTTTTCCGCTCTTTGCCCCAAATTTTTATCAAGATAAAAGCAAAAATCATACCGCCTATGTGGGCAAAATGGGCTACATTATCGCCTGGCATTTTGTGCAATCCTGCGTAAATTTCGTAGATAGCATAGAAAGTTACAAAATATTTTGCTTTGATTGGAAAAGGAAAAAATAAAAGCATTAGTTCAGTATTGGGAAATAATAATCCAAAACCCGCCATAATTCCAAAAACTGCCCCAGAAGCACCAATCATGGGTGTATTTAAGACCGCTTTCATACTCTCCTCTACTACAAATACGGATTCTTTGAGAGAAATATTGTTTGCATTTGCCACTAAATTATAAACCGAGGAAGGAATTCCTTCTGAATAAAATTTCTGAATTATACTCTGAAATTGATTCAAATCTGGATGATTTATGTATGCTTCCGATGCCATTTGTAAGGCATGAAAATCATAATATTTTAGTCCCATGTACAGTAACCCCGCTCCTATTCCCGTAACGAAATAGAAAATCAAAAAGCGTTTTCCACCCCAAAACATTTCTAAGATAGGTCCTAAGAAAAATAGCCCAAACATATTACCCAAAATATGACTAAAATCGGCATGGACAAACATATACGTTACCAACTGAATAGGATTAAATTGTTCGGAGGTAAAATAATGCAGCCCAAAGAGCGACACAATCATGCGGTCGTATTGTGGATTAATAGATTGTACTACAAATACAGCAATATTGATAAAAATTATTGCCCTAATCATGGGCGTAATGGTGGGTGTTCTCATGTGTTATTCCTCATAAGCCCAATCAATTCGGGTCTTCATATCTTTGATTAAAAGTCCGTTAGCTTTGAAATACGTTCTGATTTCATCTACTTTATCGTACTGACGGGCTTCTTTGTGTTCTTTGTATAAATTTAACATTCCCGTGGCAAAGGCATTAATGGAAGTGCTTTGTTCTTCTACGATTCCTAAAACGTCTTCCAATATCAAGACAAATTTTTCTTTCAAAAGGTTAAAAGTTTCTTCGCCAATTTGGGCAAACTGTACTTGCCCCATGTATAATTGGTTAATTTTTTTTACGAGATTAAATAAACCTGCAATGGTTACTGCGGTGTTCAAATCATCGTTTAATCCATCATAACACCCTTGAATTCCTTTCTCAATTTCAGCAATTTGGGCTTCGTCAATCGCTATGGAATCATCAGCCACATATTCCAAATTCTTCACGATTCTCAATCCATTAATCAGGCGTTTATAGCCTTTTTGGGCGGCTTTGAGGGCATCATTAGAGAAATCGAGGGTGCTTCTGTATTGTGATTGTAACATGAAAAAACGAACAGTCATCGGGCTATACGCTTGCTCTAATAAGGGGTGCGTACCCGCCACTAACTCGGCAGGAAGGAAGGAATTTCCGAGAGATTTAGACATTTTTTGTCCGTTCACCGTCAGCATATTCGAGTGCATCCAATA
>JANPGQ010000631.1:0-8886 GCA_031423975.1 Cytophagales bacterium
GTGATTACGGTGATGCCTAAAAGTTCTTTCAGTGTGGTTTCGTTGAAAGAAATAATCCCAATTTCTTTGCCCAAAGTATAGCTTGATTGTCGGGTTTTCTTCACTAATTCTGCCAAATCCGTTTCTTCCACCACCACATAAGCCGTTTCGGGTTGGAGGATTTCGCCCTCAATTTGCTCCTTAAAGATGAATTCTTTTTTGGCATAATTACAGAAATAACGTACTCCACGTACAATTTCTATCGGATAGTTGCCATCACTTGGAAAAACCAAAATGATTCTTTTGTACTTTGCCAAAATATCTTGTGCATCTTCTAAGGCTCCCGAAACATCTTTCTCAAAATCTTGGTAAACTGTCAGACATTCATGCTTGAAATCTGGTAAATCTTTATCCAAAAGTACCAACTCATGGGCAGGAATTTTTTCTAATACCTTGATTGCCAAAGGCTTGTCCGACTCTGGAAAAAAATGAGGCATCACCACATAATAATTATATTTTCCCAAGTTTTTATCAATAATCTCCTCAAAAAGTCGGGCGTTATAATGGTGAATCTGTAAATCTACTGAGGCTTTATCTCCCAAAACTTTCAAAAAAGCGTAGTATATCAATTTTTTATAAGAACTCAATTTATTGAAAATCAACAGAATACGCATTTTTCGATTCTCCCCACTATTGATATAATATCCTTTTCCCTGCACAGACGTAATGAACCCACGCTCACGCAATTCACGGTAAGCCTTTTCTACGGTATCACGGGCGATATAATACTCCTCACTGAGTTCACTAATTGAGGGTAATTGCTCGTTTTTTTTCAGTACATTACGCTCAATATCAGCAATCACGGAGTTGATTATTTGCTTGTATTTGGGCGTTTTATCGCTGGGATTTAGATTAAATTGATACATGGGTGATAATTGTTCATTAGTTATTGGTGATTAGTTTCCATAACTATCAAACATGAAAGCACATAATGGGTTTGTTCTCATCATTTTACCAAAACTATTAATTATTCGCTATTCATTATTAACTCTAAATCTTTTTCTCTAATTTTGCAGTCCCAAAATCAAAGCTAATGGTACTTTTGGTTTTTGGGTTTCTAACATTAATGTACCAAACACAATGGATCAAAAAATCAGAATTAAATTGAAGTCATTTGACCACACTTTGGTGGACAAATCGGCTGAGAAAATCGTGAAAGCTGTTAAAGCCACGGGTGCAGTAGTTTCAGGACCAATTCCTTTGCCTACTAAAATTGAGAAATTCACTGTTTTGCGTTCTCCACACGTAAACAAAAAAGCACGTGAGCAGTTCCAATTGTGTACTTACAAACGTCTTATCGACATTTTCTCTTCTTCTCCCAAAACAGTAGATGCTTTGATGAAGTTAGAATTGCCTTCGGGTGTTGATGTTGAAATCAAAGTTTAGTTGACCTTGCTTTGATGTTAAAGTCTCTTTCATTTGTTTGAAAGAGACTTTTTTTATGCCCAAAATCTAATATCATTCTAATTTTACCTTAATGTGGCTGTAAGTGTGTCCCCCTAATTTTGTTGAAAAATCAAGCAACAAATTATGAAACACGTTAGTATTGGAGTAATTATCTATTTTATTTTTATTTATCAAACCAAAGCACAACAAAATTTATTTAATATTCCCTCGGGCGATATTACTCCCAAAGGCAAATTTTTTTACCAACATCAAATCAATACTTATTCTGATAAATTTGAATCGAAAGGGCATTTTGTGTACGGTTTGGGTAAAGGCTGGGATGTAGGAGTTAATTTAGTAGGAACTGGTGCATATTTCAATCCCAATTGGAAACCAATTTATAACAGTGATTTTACGCAAGGTCAGGCTCTTTCGCCCACTATTATGGCTACTTTACAAAAACAATTTATACTGGGTGAAAAGTGGTCAGCGAATGTGGGAACGCAAGCAGGTGTTAATCTAACCAGTAGTATTGATAAAATTCAGCCCGCTTATTTTCATTATGGTTTGCTAAGTTATCAAGTGAAATCTGGAGCAAAGATTTTGTTCGGCCCCTACGCCACCAATCAGCAATATGTAGGTGTGGGCAATCGAACAGGCGTACAGATGGGCTACGAATGGAAAGTTGCCAAAGATTTTTATCTCATGGGCGATTTTATTTCGGGCAATAATGATTCTGCCGTGCTGGTGCCAGGTATGATGTATAATGTCAGTAACCACGTTCAGCTGTGTTTGGGATATATGCTGCCCAATGCGAATACGCAAAAAAATCAAGCCGTAGTTTTTGAATTCAACTGGTACGGCTGGAATTATAGAAACAATCATTAACATACCAAAACAATACTCATTATTAAACTCCAAACAGACATGAAAAAGTTAATAATTTTGGCAAGTATGTTCACGATAGTGAGCTTTGCCAGTGTTGCTCAAGACCTTCATAAAAATGATCCAGGGTATAGTGTTAACAATTATAAGCATCCTAACAAAGCCCGTCAGGCAGCCAAGAAAAACAACATATCGATTGAGGCTTCTGAAAATGTGGTATTGAATAGAAACTATAAACAAATGGGTACTAAAACCCATGAAAGAGCTTTAGAAATAGTAAGAACCGAGCCAAGAGAAGTATATTTGACTCGCCAAAACTACAAAATGCCGTACAATACTTTCAAAGTTGAAAAGAAAGAGATTGCCATAAAAGCCGATACAATTGATACTATCAGAAACTCCATTGATTAGGAATCTCACTAAATAAAACAATTATGAACAAGCGTATTTTAGTAGTTGAAGACGAATTGAAGGTAGCCACTTTTATAAAAAAAGGACTACAAACGCAATCTTTTGAAGCCGAAATTGCTTCGGATGGCAATGAGGCAAAAAGATTATTCTCCCAAGGAAATTTTGACCTTATAATTCTGGATTTGAACCTCCCCGACATGACTGGTTTGGACGTTTGCTTGTACATTAGACAATACAATACGCAAGTGCCAATTCTGATGCTCACGGCACTGGGAACAATGGCGGATAAACTTACTGGCTTTGAAGTTGGCACGGATGATTATATGGTAAAGCCCTTTGATTTCATGGAATTATTGGTAAGAATTAAAGCCCTTTTAAAACGTTCACAAGAATTTGAACCCGTAGTTGAAAAACTACAAGTAGCTGATTTGGTGTTAGATTTAGAAGAAAAAGTTGCTCGCCGAGGAGGCAAAGTCATAGATTTAACCGCCCGTGAATTTAAACTTTTAGAATACCTGATGCGTAACCGTGGGCGGGTAGTCTCAAAGGTGGATATTGCGGAGAAAGTCTGGGATATTAATTTTGATACTGGTACTAATTTTATTGAAGTTTATATCAATTACCTCAGAAATAAAGTTGATAAAGGCTTTTCAAGTCGTTTAATTCATACCGTTGTGGGAATGGGCTATATGCTGAAAAATAAATAATTGTCTTTGATGTTCGATGTTAGTGATTCGATGTTCGGTAAAACAAAATTACGAATATCGAAAACCGAACATCGAATATCGAAGCGGAACGCCGCCCGAATCAAACATCGAAATTATGACAATCCGAACCCGACTTACCCTACTTTTTGCCAGCATTGTTTCTACTTTGTTAATTGCCTTTTGTATAGCCATTTATTTACAAAACGAATTTCACCGTAAAAGAGAGTTTCAGAATCGTTTGCGTGAAGAAGCCCGAACTGCGGCAGATATTTTGTTTGGAAAAGATGATATTAGCCCTAATTTGTTAAAATTGATGGACAAAAATCGGATGACGGTTTTGCCCGAAGAAGAAATTGTTATTTATAACGTTGCCGACAAGATTGTCTATGAAAGTGGCACGGACTATTTAAATATTCAGAGCAATACTCTAAATCAAATACGTCATAAAAAAGAGGTTTTTTTTCAACAGAAAAATCGAGAAGCATTAGGATTGATTTTTCAGAATACTAATCAAGAACTTGTAGTTGTTGCTTCGGCTTATGATAAATATGGTTTTAGCGAACAGCGAAATTTAGGCTTAATGCTTGTTTTTGGGGGTTTACTCATGATTATTATTGTTTGTTTAGCGGGTTGGTTCTTTGCGGGAAGGTCATTAAAACCTATCAAAAAAATCATTAAAAAAGTTGATAATATCGGAGCTTCGCAACTCAACACTCGGCTTGATGAAGGAAATAAAAAGGATGAAATTGCTCAACTTGCCCAACGCTTCAATAGAATGCTTGACCGTTTAGAAAAAGCATTTAAACTGCAAAGAGCCTTCGTATCCCACGCATCGCACGAGCTACGCACCCCGCTGACCGCTATCACGGGGCAAATTCAAGTCTCGCTCCTTGCCCAAGATGACCCCCAAGAACTCAAAACCATGATTCAGTCGGTTTTGGAAGACGTTCAACAACTTAACCGACTGACTAACAATCTTTTAGACCTCACCAGCATTGATTCTGATGATACCGTAATTAAGCGTTCGAGCGTGAATGTGGCTGAAATTATTTGGCAAATTAGAAGTGAAATACTAAAGAAAAACCCTCATTACGAGATAATTACTAAATTAGAAATATCCGCCGACCTTTTGCCCGAAGTGCAAGCTAATGAAGAATTACTTTATTTAGCTTTGTTAAATTTGATGGAAAATGGCGTAAAATTCTCACCTGACAACCACGTTGATGTTGTGCTGAAAGCCAATACTCAGAAGATTATGCTATCATTTCATAATGGAGGCACACCCATTCCTGCGGGAGAATTATCAAAGATTTTTGAGCCTTTCAAGCGTGGTTCTAATGCTCGAAATATTAAAGGACACGGAGTAGGACTCTCTCTTACCAAGCGAATCATTCAGCTTCATGAGGGAGAAATAACTGTGCAATCGTCTGGCAGTGAGGGAAATACGTTCTTTGTGATTCTACCCCGAACCTCATTCTAATTGATTGATAATATGTATTTAAATTAAGATTAATATGAACGTAATAGCTTTAAGGGAAAATTCAAATCGCATGAAAAAACCCATTATTTCACCCTTAGAATACGCAAAAATGATTTTAGAAAAAGTCAGTTTTGAACCCCGCATTTTTAAAAAAGAATTGCGAAAAGCTCTTAAACAATCTTCCAAACAAGAATTTGAACATTTGATGACTTGGTGCAAAGAAAAATTTAGGAGGAAAAAATAGCCGTTAAACCCATAAAATTTAATCATAGTCCATAATTTATGCCGTTTTGTCCGAAAAATGACAAAAAACACTCTTGGCAAGTTGTTTGTTTGTATTATTATTATCAACTTGATAAATCAATTGGCACGATTTCTTTGTAAATTAATTATCATGTTTTACTTTTATAGAGATGATACTTCACAGCAATTATGGAAGAACAAGAAGAAATCCAAGCAACTCAAACCTATTCAGACCTCGAAAAACACCGTGTTTTTGAGAAAGAATTCATGCCTCACATAGATTCTATGTACAATTTTGCCTTCCGATTAACCAATGACGAAGACGATGCAAACGACCTTGTGCAAGATACTTACCTCAAAGCATTCAGATTTATCAACTCTTTCGCACAGGGAACAAATGCTAAAGCATGGCTATTTAGGATTCTGAAGAATAGCTTTATCAACGATTTTAGAAAAAAATCGAAAGAACCATCAAAGGTTGATTATCAAGAAGTTGAAACAACCTACAACTCCGAAGAAGACGCAGAAACCAACCAAACCGTTGATTTAAGAGCTGAGACTGTTCAGGATTTAATTGGTGATGAAATTGCCAATGCCCTCAATGCTCTGCCTGTAGACTTCAGAACGGTTATTATTCTCTGCGACGTTGAAGGCTTCACTTACGAAGAAATGGCGAAGATTCTGGATATTCCGATTGGTACGGTTCGTTCACGTTTGCATCGTGCCAGAATGTTGTTGAAAGAAAAACTGAAATCTTATGCCAAATCTTTGGGCTATGATGTTAATGCTGACACTTTGGCAGAACATTAAGGTTTAAAATTGAACCTTTATAAAAAAATATAGGTTTAGCGAAAATTTTGTTGAACCATCAAAACCTTTTTAAAACAATAAATTAAACAAATATTTTTTTTGTAACTATTGGAATTATTTTTAAAAACACCCTGTTTACTAACTACTTATAGGTTTAACAGGGTAACCCATTATACAAACAAGATAATTGCTTAATTAAAAACAAAATGGTTTTCGAGGCTGAAAAGATTCAACAAAAGACATCGTGCGAGCATCAGGCTGAGTGCATGAAAATGGTTCAACTGATTGTCGATAATCAGGCAACTGATGAACAAATGGCTCAATTTGAGAAAAATATGTCTCAATGTTTACCTTGTGAAAAGGGATACGAATTGGAGAAATGTATCAAGCAAACAATGCAATTGAGATTGGAAAAAAAATGCGTTCCGATGAGCCTTATTGACTGTATTAAGCAGAAAATCAGCAATATGTAGTTGAGAGACTATATTTTAGAGGTTAGAGATTAGGATATCTTTCATATAAAATTATTATAAAAGGTTATTAAGTACATCGTTTTAACGATTTATACTTGATAACCTTTTATTTTTGTAGAAATTCTGAGTAAAAATCACTCAGCCACCAAATCACTCAGTTAAATTTTGGAAAACGGAAAACTCATCATCTTTTCTGCCCCTTCTGGTTCGGGCAAAACTACAATTGTCAAACACCTTTTGGCGAACAATAAAAACTTGGGCTTTTCCATTTCGGCTTGTACTCGTGACAAACGTGGGCGAAATGAAAAAAATGGTCAAGATTATCATTTCATGACTCCCGAAGAATTTAAAGCTAAAATAGACAACCATGAGTTTGTAGAATGGGAAGAAGTTTATCCTGGAGCTTATTATGGCACTTTGAAATCGGAAATTGAAAGACTTTGGGCATCGGGCAAACACGTAATTTTTGACGTGGATGTACGTGGTGGTGTGAAATTAAAGGAATATTATCAAGACAGAGCTTTATCAATCTTTGTGAAGGTACCGAGTGTGGCAGAATTAGAAAAACGGCTTCGTGAAAGAGGTACTGACTCAGAAGATTCTATTTCAAAACGGGTTTTTAAAATGAACTTTGAGATGTCGTTTCAAGACCAATTTGATATAATTTTGGTAAATGATGACCTTACCGAAGCATTCAGAAAAGCACAAGAATTATTTGATGAATTCACAAAATAGTTATTGGTTATTGGTTATTAGTTATTAGAAAAAGCATCCTATATTTATCATAATATCCTGATAATTTTCTAAGCAACCATTAACCAAGAACTGATAACCGATAACCAATCATGAAAATCGGTTTATTCTTTGGGTCTTTCAACCCTATTCATGTGGGGCATTTGATTGTAGCGAATGTCATGGCTACAACCACCGACTTAGACCAAGTTTGGTTTGTAGTATCTCCGCAAAATCCTTTCAAAAAAAACACTTCCCTCCTACACGAGTTTGACCGTTTGGCGATGGTAGAAAAAGCCATTGCTGATAATGCCAAATTTAAGGCTACCGACATTGAATTTTCAATGCCAAAGCCATCTTTTACGATAGATACGCTCATTCGTTTACAAGAAAAACATCCTCAACATGATTTCAAACTGATAATTGGGGGCGATAATTTAGCGCAATTTCCTAATTGGAAAAATCACGATAAAATCTTGGAATACTTTGGTTTATACGTTTATCCAAGACCCAACTCAGTAAAAAGTGATTTGGAAAATCATCCGAATGTAAAATCAGTCAGTGCACCATCCTTAGATATTTCAGCTACTTTTATTCGTGATTGTTTGAAAAACGGAAGATCTATCCGATACATGGTTTCTGAAAGTGTAGAGGAATATATTCATTGGAAGAAATTTTATTTATAACATGAAAATCAGCATTTTAGGTTGTGGTTGGTTGGGTTTGCCATTAGGAAAATTCTTAGTGGAAAAAGGTCATGCCGTTAAAGGTTCTACTACTTCTGCGGAGAAAATTCCTTTACTTTCAAATGAAAGAATTGAGCCATTTTTGCTTAAATTTTCTCCTCAAATGGAAGGGGACACAGACAACAGTATTTCTCAATTCCTTGATTCAGAAATACTTATCATTTGCATTCCTCCACGAGCGGGTAAGTATGGAGAAAATTTTCATATCCAGCAAATACAATCATTGATTGAAAGTTTATCTATTGGTGCAGTCAAATCCATTATCTATACTTCTTCCACGTCCGTTTATCCAGAACTCAATCAAGAAATGACAGAAGATGATGAAGTTATAGAAAATCATGCTCTGATAATAGTGGAGAATTTACTGAAAACACTTTCTCAAAACGTTACCATTGTACGCTGTGGTGGACTGATGGGAGGTGAAAGAATTCCAGCTAAATACTTTGCGGGCAAAACTATAAATACAGGAAAAATCCCTGTCAATTATGTGCATCAAGACGATGTTATTCAGATAATTACGATGATTTTAGAGCAAGGTTTTTGGAACGAAACCTTCAATGTAGTTTCGCCCGAACATCCCGTGCGTAAAGAAGTTTACTTGAAAAATTGTGAAGATGTAGGGTTTGAAAAGCCCATTTTTGAAGAACCCACAGAGCAAATCTCCTATAAAATAATCAGTCCGAAAAAACTGATTTTACGGACTGATTATGAGTTTAAATACCCTAATCCTTTGGGATTTGAGTATCAATAAATCTTATATCTCAATGAGGCTCTAATAAAATATTTCAAATATTTGATAGGAAAAAGGTAAATTTGTAGGGCGATGAAAACACCTAAGAAGATGTTTAAAAATTTTATTTGGTTTGTTTCGGAATAACAAAATTTCCTTTCGCTTATGCTTACTTTTCTTGTCTTGATACAAGAAAAGTAACAAAAGAAAATCAAGAAATCCCGAAACTCGCCTACGGCTCAAA
>JANPGQ010000632.1:0-3305 GCA_031423975.1 Cytophagales bacterium
ATATAAAAGAAAAATGTAGCATGACACACGTAGCACAGCAATTTTCGAGCGACGCTCCTTGCCGTGTAACTAATCTAAACACGGCAAAGATTGCCTTGCTTCGTGTGGTGTGCTACACTACTTCCGCCCATAATCCGCAGGATTTTCACCCCAGTGTTCCGTTTCCCATTTCAGAATTTTATTGGAATATTTATTTTCCTTTATCCATTCCACGCCCCTATCCAATAACTGAAATAACTCTTCAGTCTTTTTATTCCGTTCCAAATTTGTCTTAACAGCTTTGTTTTTTATCCATGAAATTGCCGTTTTAGAATCGGAATAAATGGGCAAATCAGAATTGTGTTTTTTCAAGAAAGCCAAGCCATGCACAATTGCCAAAAACTCGCCAATATTTACCGTTCCTTGGGGAAAAGGTCCCATCGAGAATAAGACTCTTTTTGTACCCGTTTCCACGCCTTGATATTCCAATCTGCCAGGATTTCCCGCACAGGCGGCATCTACAGAAATACTTTCTGGATTGGGTTTTCCTACTAAAACCGAAGACTTCGTTTGCTTGCCCACAACGCCCGTTGAAGTCTTTTGCACCGATTGCCAATAATTACCTTTAAGAGCGTCTTCGGCTTCTTTCAAGGTATCAAATGATTTATATTGAGATTTCTCGAAGCCTTTTATTTGCTCTTCGGCTTCTGCCCAAGTATCAAAAACACCCGTTTTTCGTCCTTTCCAGACGGTATAATATTTTTGTTTTTTAGCCAATGTTTTAAAATAATAATGGAATAAATTATGCGTAATTTATAAAAATCTGCCCTTTGGATTTTTTATAATTCTTACAAATTTTACCTGTTCTTTGGGAATGACAGTTGCCTCTCGTTTAATGGTATCGAATAGAAAATAATGGGCAGAATTATCTCCCACATAAACTAAACTATCAAGATTTTTTACTAAATCTTTATCAGTAGACAATTTATAATGATACAGGTTTTTGTCGTGAGATGTTTTCGTTGAACGGTATATTGCATAATACTGTGCTGCAACAAACAAATACGTAAGGACTCCAAAAGAGATAAACACAGGAGATTTGTTCATTTTAGCCATTTTATCCATATTCTTTTTATCAGCCTTCCTGCCTATCATCATGATTCTAAAAAATATCTGATAACTTTTGAGATGCTTTTTTTTCCAAAGAAAACCAAGATATATTAGCCAGAATAACAAACCAACACTTAGTAAACCCAGCACAATAACCAAAGGATTTGCCAAAGGTGCCATCAAGAAATCATTAATCTCTGAAAACAGGAAAATATTGATTCTGAACATCATAAAATAGAAAAAATTATAACTTATTCCTAAGAAAATAAGGAATAAATATCCCCCCACACTGAGCGAAATACCCCATTCAAAGTTGGTAAAAACTGTCTTAAATCCCTCGAACGGATTTTTGTCTTCTTGTTCTTCTTCTTGTTTTAGTAGTTCTTCGTTCATAGTTTATTATCATTTTTCAAATTTACAAATTCTCAAAGAGCCAATCTTGTCTTCAAAATCTTGATGGAGATAGCCAACAAAATTACCCCAAAAACCTTGCGTAGTACGTTTGCACCTACTTGTCCTAACTTTTTCTCTATCCATACTGAGGTTTTCAAAACGCCATAAATAAAGACTAAGTTCAAGATAATTCCTACCAAAATATTGATTTCTTCGTATTGAGATTTCAAGGATAAAATGGTAGTCATTGTACCTGCACCCGCAATCACGGGGAAGGCTAAGGGAACAATGGAAGCCGCTTTACCAGCCGCCGCATCTTCGGATTTGAAGATATTTCTACCCAAGGTCATTTCCAAGCCAATCAGGAAAATTATCAATGCTCCCGCAATGGCAAATGAGTTGATATCGACTCCAAAAAGATTGAGGATGGATTTTCCGATGTATAAAAAGGCAATCATAATGCCGCCCGAAACCAAAGTGGCTTGTTCGGCATGAATATGACCAGTTTTTTTACGGAGGTCGATGATAACGGGAATTGCTCCCAAAATGTCAATCACTGAGAAAAGTATCAGCGAAACTGAAAGAATGTCTTTAAAATTTAGTTGCATCGTATGTTAGTAAAATATTTCTTAATTTCTCGATTTCAAAAATCTCAATGGCAGGAAAATTAGCAATTCTGTAACTTGTATTTTTCCAAGAACCATAACCATTTCCAATCGTAACATTTTGGGTTTTTGTTAGTTCTTTAATTATTTTAATTTCTTCTTCCAAACCTCCGATGGCAATTACGGTATCTGACCGCACCAATGAATTTTCAACCAAAACTGTACCCGCCTTATTTTCTAATTTTTCATAAAAAGTATACCAATCAATGGCTTGTTGCTCTATTTTTTTAGAAATAATTGAAACATTAGAAACATTAGAAATTATTTTATTTATCAGATATATAGACAAAACATTGGGAGTATAGTGGGTTTGAAATTTCTGAAAATTTTCGTGAATAAATAGTAAACTGTTATAAAATTTACGGTCATTGATTTCTTCAGCACGTTTGATGGTTTGGGGCGAACAAATCATTATGCCCATACCCGCAGGAAGCCCCAAACACTTCTGAACCGATGCGAACCAAACATCGCCTTGTTGCCAATTAAGTTCGATTCCTCCTAAAGAAGAAGTGGCATCTACGGCAATAATGGCTTCGGGAAATGCTCTTTTGAAAGGGCTTAAATCTTTAATTTGCGTACCGTTCGAGGTTTCATTTTGGGTGATACAAACGACATCATTGTAGCCTTTTTCATGGTCAATAATGGGTAATTCGTTTATGTCAAAAGAGATTTCTTCAATGCCGAAAACTAACTTCTGGGCATATTCAGCCCACTTTTTGCCAAATGCACCGTTATAATAATGAACACTTTGGCTTTTGGTTAATGACTGGGCAATTATCTCCCAAGCCTCCGTTGCGGAAGAAATGAAGTAGATGAAATAATCTTCGGGAATATTGAGTTTTTGATGCAAACCTTCAATCGCTCCACGAGTAATTGCCATGCACTCTGGGCTTCGGTGATTGATACTCAGAATCCCCACGGCAAAAGCATCTTGCAGATATTGACCGACTTGCGGATAAACTTTGGATGGACCTGGATAGAAAGTCATTTTATTTCAGATTTTGATTTTACTTCCCGAAACAATATCCATTGGCGGTTAAAGAACATTCGGGAAGTGAGATATTGTTTCGGGCTACATTACCCCTTCATCAACCTCACCAATAAAATTTCAATCGCCAAAAATACCAAGGCAGCAATAATGAAATACTTCCAAAGGGC
>JANPGQ010000633.1:0-4460 GCA_031423975.1 Cytophagales bacterium
GTTCTACGATTTGTTTAACCACATAGTTATGATAGAAAAGATAGGGTTTTTGAAATGATGAATAATTTCTTATTCTTCGGGTAATGATTTATAGAAATTGTTGATGAAAGTTTTTTGTCCTTCTTTGAAAATATTGGTACAGTGGAAATTTAGTAAAATGCCTTTGGGTTTCTTTAACAATTTCATATAACTCATCAATTGTGCGTCAAATAACGGAATCATGGTAGTTATTGCTTTCAATTCTACAACAACTGTGTTTTCAACTAATAAATCATATCTCAATTCACAGTCAATCATTTCACCTTTATACTCTACGCAAATTGATTGTTGAGTTTCAACTTCAAATCCACGACTTCTCAATTCATGAATCAAACACTTTTCATACACTTTCTCTAATAATCCAGAACCCAAATGTTTATGAACTTCAATAGCTGCTCCAATAATTTCATAGCACAAAGCATCCACACTTTTCTTCGTAAGTGTACCCATATCCGTATTTTTTTAGTGGTTATAATTATGAAAAAATGATTTTAAATTTTCTAAACTAAATTTAAAAAAATAAATTTCTATCCTCCCTATGTGGTAAAAACCTCCAAAACTAAATCTAAACTTAAAACACCTAACCTCCCTATCCTACCTATGTGGTTAAACAAATCGTAGAACAAGAAATAATTCATTATTTCAAAAACCTAACCTCCCTCTCCTATCTATGTGGTTAAACAAATCGTAGAACAAGAAATAATTCATTATTTCAAAAACCTAACCTCCCTCTCCTAACTATGTGGTAAAATATTGGTTTTAAAAAGTCATTTATCTCAATTATTATAAATCCTACCGTAATTTTGCACTGAAACAAAACAATTTTCCAGTAAAAACCACCAACAATGAGTATAGAATATTTTTTTTCCAGAGTATGGCGTTATTTGTCGATTGTGGCATTCGTCATGGTTCTTTTATTTACCTATCGTGGCTTGCCCGACCCTGCGGCAGTACATTTTGGAGCGGATGGACGAGGTGATGCTACTTTACCCAAAAACCAAGTTTTTTACCTGTTCGGAGGCTTGATGTTAGCCTTAAATATTATTGTCGTATTATTAGTAAATAGTGTTCAAAAACTCCCTATCAAGGCTTTTTCGTGGATTCCGAACAAAAAATGGCTTAATGACCGTAAGCAAGTCATTGACGTTTTTAGCAACTGGCTCAATTTCCTTCCTGCCATTGTCAACACCTTTTTATTACTGATTCTCAGGGCTTTATTAGCACTCAACGACGAGCGAACTTTCAATACCGATTATACTTATTTGCTTTATATTGGCATCATTCTTTTGATGATTTGGATATTTTATTTGCCCATAAGATTACTTTATACCAGTCCTAAAATTGAGGAAGAATAAATAAGTGTTACCTCAAAACCACACAGAACACTCAATATTCACTCATAACGGCTTATTGATTGATCTTTGTGGTTTTTTATTTCAATGTTTGTCTGAATACAAAAAATGCAAGAATTATTAGACATAAAACTCACTGATTATACCTACGATTTGCCCGATGAGCGAATCGCTAAATTCCCTTTATCCAAACGAGATGAATCTAAATTATTGGTTTATCAATCAGGGAAAATCACTCATTCAGTTTTCAAAAATATTACCGATTATTTACCAAAAAATAGTCTGCTGGTTTTCAATAATACCAAAGTAATTCCAGCCAGAATACACTTCCAAAAACCCACAGGAGCAATTATTCAGCTATTTTTATTGCATCCCATCGCTCCAACATCAGTCATCAACTTGGCAATGGAAGTATCAGGTGAATGTGTATGGGAGTGCATGATTGGCAACCGCAAACGTTGGAAAAAGGGAGACATCTTGAGCCAAATTATTCAGGTAGAAAATCAAGATATTGAAGTAAAAGCAGAAATTGAAGAGGAAGAAAAAAATCATATAAAATTATCGTGGAAACCCCTAACTCCCAACCCCCAACCCCTAACCCCCAAATTTGTAGATTTAATCCAAGCTCTTGGCAAAATCCCATTACCTCCCTATCTCAATCGTGAAGCGGAAGCATCAGATTATGAGACTTACCAAACCGTTTATAGTGAAAAAAAAGGAGCCGTAGCCGCCCCCACCGCAGGCTTGCATTTTACCGAAGACGTTCTGCAAAATCTTGAAAAACAAAGCTTTAAGCAAGATTTTGTTACGCTACACGTAGGAGCAGGAACATTTCAACCTATTAAGGTTGAAAATATCGTCGAACACAAAATGCACAATGAGCAGATTGTTTTCACGAGGGAAAATATCGAAAATATATTAGCCAATTTAGGCAATATCATCGCCGTAGGAACAACTTCCATGCGGACTTTGGAGAGTATATATTGGATTGGGGTTCAGCTAATTAATACCCCTGAGTTAGAGCATTATCTCATCGAAAAACTATTTCCCTATCAGAATTGCAATCCCCCAAAGCCCGAAGAATCACTCAATGCAATTTTGAAAAAAATGGATGATTCAGAGATAGACGAAATTACGGCAGAAACTGAAATTTTTATCTTTCCAGGCTATCAGCTCAAAATATGCAAGGGTATTATCACCAATTATCACCAACCCGAAAGCACGCTGATTCTTCTAATCGCTGCTCTCATTGCCGAAGATTGGCGAAAGGTTTATCACGAAGCCATGACGAATGATTATCGTTTTCTGAGTTATGGAGATTCATCCTTGCTCATTCCATAAATATAGTTCAATTTACGGAATGAGCCCTTCAAAAGGACGACTTCCATATTTTACTACTTATAAAACGAACCTCTTTGTTTAAATATCAGTTTTATTCCTGCAAAAACAAATTACCAATAACTGATACCTAAAACTATGCAGCCATTAGCCGAAAGAATGCGTCCCGAAACGCTGGATGATTACGTTGGGCAGCAACATTTAGTTGGAGCAAAGGCGGTGTTACGGCGTGCCATTGAGGCTGGGCGAGTACCATCGTTTATTCTTTGGGGACCTCCTGGCGTTGGAAAAACTACGTTGGCAAGCATCATTGCAAAGGCTTTGAAACGCCCATTTTACGCACTTTCAGCCATCAATGCGGGCGTAAAAGACATTCGAGAAACCATTGAATCTGCTAAGAAGAATCAGTTTTTCGATTCCCCCTCCCCTATTCTTTTTATTGATGAAATTCACCGTTTTTCAAAATCTCAGCAAGATTCTTTATTGGGAGCAGTCGAAAAAGGGGTAGTTACTTTAATCGGGGCAACCACCGAAAACCCCTCATTCGAGGTTATTTCAGCCCTTTTATCTCGCTGTCAAGTTTATGTTTTAAAACCTTTGACGAAAGATGAGCTGATTTTCTTGATAAATCAAGCCTTGGAGAAAGACGTTTTTTTGAAGAAAAGAAATATTATCATAAAGGAATACGATGCCATGCTTCAATTTTCGGGCGGCGACGGACGGAAGTTATATAATATTTTAGAGTTAGTAACAACGTTTAGTGATGGTGAAGAAATTTTGGAAATTACCAATGAAATGGTGGTCGATAAATTACAGCAACACATTGCCATTTATGACAAAGACGGCGAACAACATTACGATATTATCTCGGCTTTCATCAAATCCATTCGTGGCTCCGACCCTGACGCAGCCATATACTGGCTCGCCCGCATGATTGAGGGCGGTGAAGACATCGAATTTATTGGTAGAAGAATGATGATTTTAGCTTCCGAAGATATTGGACTTGCCAATCCAAATGCCCTTTTGATGGCAAATACTTGTTTCCAGTCCATCAGAGCCGTTGGTTTGCCCGAAGCCCGCATTATCCTTTCCCAAACTGTCATTTATTTAGCCACTTCCGCCAAAAGTAATTCCGCTTATTTGGCAATTGATAATGCCTTAGCTTTAGTTAGACAAACGGGAAATTTGCCCGTGCCATTGCACCTACGCAACGCTCCCACCAAGCTAATGAAAGAATTGGACTACGGCAAAGGCTACAAATACGCCCATAATTACGAAGGAAATTATGTGGAACAACAATTTTTGCCCGATGAAATTAAGGATAAAATCTTTTTTGAACCACAGGATAATTTGGCAGAGCGGAAGATTCGGGAGGGGATGAAAAAGGAAAATAAAAATAATGCTTAATAATACCAGTAATTTTTTTATAAATTCACGTAATTTACATTTTTATAAAACCAGCATCTTCTTATGAAAAAAATACTCATTTTCCTCTTTTTCCCAATCTTCATTTTTGCCCAAAACCAGCCCAATGAAACCCCTCATTGGCGACCTGCGTATCATTTTACGCCCCCTAAAAACTGGATAAATGACCCCAATGGATTGGTTTATTTTCAAGGAGAATACCATCTTTTTTATCAACACAATCCCTACGAAAATAAATGGGGACACATGAGTTGGGGACACGCTGTGAGTAAAAATTTAGTCGATTGGGAACATTTACCGATAGCC
>JANPGQ010000634.1:0-6578 GCA_031423975.1 Cytophagales bacterium
TATCACCGAAATATTGCTCTGCTATACCAATTATATGTTTCAAATTATTTGGTTAATAGATTTTGCCGAACCAACTAATTTTCTGATAGCCCCTCTGTTATTTTTATATATTCAAAAAAGTGTCAATCCAAATTTCAGTAAAGTAGAATATTTGCATTTTTTGCCATTTTTGGTATGGACTCTATATCTGATATTCACGTTTTTCCCTTTAAATAATTTAGCAAAATATAATGCTTATATTAGTGCATACTACCCAGAATTACCCGATGTTGACGATGGTATAGATTACAAATACCCTCAAATTTATTGGATAAGACATTATGTAAATCATTTAATGTTAATGAGTTGGTGTATTTATATAGGGGCAAATATTTGGATTTTGTTAAAACAATTTAAAGAGCAAAACCTTTCCTTCTTCTCTTCCAAAAACCATAATTTGGCTTGGGCAAGAAGGGTTATTTTTTGGTTTTTATCTATCATTATTTCTTTTATTGTATTTAAAAAAATCTTCCCCCGTGACCTTGGCGACCACCTAATTGCGGCTCATCTTACGCTAATTATCTACATCATTAGCATCAATATTATTAGACAATCTACTTTTTTTCATCCTGAAAATAAAAGTGTCAAAAAATATGAAAAATCATCTTTAACTTCTGAAATTCAAGAGAATACCCTTCCAAAACTCCAAGAATTGATGGAATCTAAAAAACCATTTTTGGATTCAACTTTTTCATTGCCCATTTTAGCCAAAAGTTTGGCGGTTTCTCCACATCATCTTTCACAGATTTTGAATGAGAGTCTGGGGCAAAGTTTTTTTGATATGGTAGCTCAATATCGTATCAAAGAAGCTCAAAAATTATTGCTTGAAAATCCAAATTATAAAATTGAGGAGATTGCCGAACAAGTTGGGTATAATTCAAAATCTGCCTTCAATACTGCTTTCAAAAAGATTGTAGGCGTTGCTCCTTCGGCATATCGGAAGGCGTAAAATCTTTGTGCTATTTTATCGGGAAGAACGTCTTGGCTATCAGCAAGGGCGTTTTTTTGTTTTTGGATATCTACTTTTGTCTCAATGAAAATGCAACAAAATTTAGAAAAAATACTCTTTTAATAAAACAAAAATTATGCAAAAAGAAAGACAATATTTTATCGACTGGATACGGGTACTTGCCTTTGCAATCCTTATATTTTATCATTCTGGAATGTTCTTCGTGCCATGGGGGTGGCACGTCAAAAACAATGTCATTGTAGAAAGTCTGACCTATCCAATGCTATTTTTTAATCAATGGCGGTTGTCTTTATTATTCTTTATTTCGGGAGTGGGTATCAGTTTTGCCTTCAAATCTCGCACTGGGTGGAGTTTTGCGGGTGAGCGAACCCGAAGATTATTCATTCCAATTGTCTTTGGGATGTTTCTGATAGTACCGCCACAAGTTTATTTCGAAAGACTTTTAAATCATCAATTTACAGGCACTTATTTGCAATTTTACCCAAGTGTTTTTGAATTTGTAGGTTATCCTAAAGGCAGTTTTTCGTGGCATCATCTCTGGTTTATTGTTTATTTGTGGGTGTTTTCGTTAGTTGGCATTCCTATTTTTTTAGGATTACGCTCACAGATAGGGCAGAGGTTATTGGCAAAATTTTATCAATTCGTTTTACATCCAATTAGTATTTATCTGTTGTTGATTCCGTTTATGAGTTTGTTTTGGCTCTGGGACAAAACTTCACCCACTACGCATAATTTAATTCACGATAAATTAAATCTTACCAATTCATTCTTGTTGGTCATTATGGGGTTTGTCTTGGGGCAATCTAAGCGTTTTTGGGAAATGACAGAACAGTATCGAAAAGAATTTCTTTGGGCTGCCATCGTATTCGGAATATTATTCTTTTGGATTGTAGAAATAGGCATCGGCTTGACCGATGACCAATATTTTATTGCCAAAGGTATCATCACCCGTATAAATGCCTTCTCTGATATGCTGTGCATCTGTGGTTTTGCCAAACATTACCTCAATTTTACCAATAAAGGGCTTCAATATACCAATGAAGCCGTATTACCCTTTTATATTTTGCATCAAACCATCACCGTTGCCATTGGTTTTTACATAGCAGATTTAGAATGGGCTTGGCAAATAAAGCTAATAATTTTGATGGCTGGAACGTTTTTTGGGGCGTGGGGAATTTATCATTTTCTGATTCGCCCTTTTAATCTTATGCGACTTTTGTTTGGGGTGAAAAGTAGAGTGAATTAGAAATGATTTGAGCTTATTCACGGAAGGCTTCGTTCAAAACGAAACCTTCCGTATTTTCCATTTTAATATCATTCCTCACACCAGCCAACAAACCTATTTTCAAAACTTTGTGATTTCAAAATTATACTTTCTTTTTTATCCGAAGTTACGAATTTGACATTATCTAATTTTAATGTTATTGTGTAAGGATTTCTGCAATTATTATTTGCAATTGGCTGACCATTAATGAGTTGAATGTTTACAGATCCTTCGGTTGCAGTCCATGTTTTCAAAATGGAATTAGTTTTACTTCTGTCGTTTCCCATCAATAATAAACTAAACTCTTCTGAATATTTAGGCAGTATATTCTGATATTCTGTAATTTTGATGGTAAGTTTTGAAGCATCAAATTGCTTAAAAGTCTTAGTAATTCCCAGTGCTATGGGGTCTCCTTGAATTGATAATTCAACTTTTTCATCTTTACTTTTTTGTCTTATTGAAAATGAACCAGAAGAACTTATTTCACCTGAAAAATCAAAAGTTGTAGTAGTTGGTGTAACGCTTTGATTTCCTTGACACGCAATCATTATGGCTAAAATCATAGCCGAG
Source organism: Cytophagales bacterium (assembly GCA_031423975.1). Classification (GTDB taxonomy): domain Bacteria; phylum Bacteroidota; class Bacteroidia; order Cytophagales; family Spirosomataceae; genus Arcicella. Next base: position 2,844 of record JANPGQ010000634.1, read on the forward strand.
AGAATGTAGTTTTTCATACGTATTTTGTTTAATTTGAGAAATAATTTTAGTAAAGACACTATTCCTCTAAAAAAAGTTGGGAAACCTCAAAATATATTTCTTATACTACCTCCACAACCTCTTGCCCAACCAAATACAACAAAATCCCCTCCACTTTTTGATGCCCCATAGCCCGATAAATATTCATGTATTGTTGCACTTGCTTGACGTGCGAATCTGACTTTGAACCCGTTTTATAATCCAAAATCACGATGCGGTCTTTTAACCTCACCACACGGTCGGGGCGGAGCGGTCTGCCATTGGGCATGATGATTTCACGTTCATTTCTCACCGTATCTGGATGAACTTCAAAAAGGTGTTTGATAGATTCTAAACGCATGATTTTCAAAAGAGTAGGTTTTATATCATTCAATTCACTTTCTGAAATTAACCCTTCTCTAATTCCCTCCGCTAAGGCATCATCAACATCATAAATCGTCTTGATTTTGGCAAAAGTATTATGAATTTTATTACCATAATCACGACTTTTCTCGAAAGTTTCAAGGTCGAACATCCTTTCGGCGGTACTTCGTAATTTAATGCCATTACTCTTTTTGTCCGAAGAAACTGCATCAATTTCCATCACTAAATTAACCTTTTCTTTCTCGCCAGAAATCTTTTTAGGATTGCCCTGACTAATGATTTCAATATGCCTTTCGCCTTTTTCAATAATGGGACAACCCACAAAACGATACAACTGATTTCCAACGGTTTTATCGAACCTAAAAGCATCTTGTTTTACAATCAAATACAGCCTTTCTGTCGGGCGAGTGAGTGCCACGTAAAGCATATTTAAACTCTCTAAAAAGGTCTTTTCTTTCTCGGCATGATACTGTGGAGCAATGGCAGTTTGGGCAAGTGCATTGCTTACTCGCAAGGGTGCATAAGTTAGTTTTGTGGACAAATTGGCTTTAAATTCCACTTCTGGAGGCAATTCTGCCCAAATTTCTGAATAGTTATTGGTATCCATCGACCAGTCGCAATAGGGTACAATCACCACTGGAAATTCAAGCCCCTTCGCCTTGTGTACGGACGTAACCGTGATGGCATTTTGGTCTTCGGGCGTTGAGATAGAAATTGAATTTTTCTTCTGTTCCCAAAACTGAATAAAATCCGTTAAATGCGTACTTTGTTTGGTCTGAAAGTCAATCAAAACATCCAAGAATCTAAATAAGAAATCTAACTCTTTATGATGTTTGAAAAGATTGAAAGTATTAATAATTTTCTCGGCAATTTCATACAAAGCCATTTGTTGCAAACGGAAAGCATTTAGGGCATATCCTTGACTTTCAATTAAACCATAAAACAAGTTAATGTTCTTAGATTCAATGGCCTGCTTGATAATTTGATTGTCGTCAGTATTCGGAATTCTCTCTAAAACTACCCGATAAAACAGATAAATTGCTTCATATTTTGCCAACGCATTCTCGGGATTTTGAACCACTTTCATTAAAGAAGTAGTCAAATTTACTGCTTCCGAAAAATTTAGACTTAACGAATCTGTTGAAATAACGGGGATATTTTCGTCTTTCAAAAGGTTGGCAATAATCCGAGAATGTTTATTCTTCCGACATAAAATGGCAATATCATCGTAAGAATACCCTGCCAAAAGAGCCTCTTCAATCAGTTCCTTAATTCGCCCCCACATCAATTCATCTTCATGTCCGTCGGTCAAAAAATCTATCTCAACGTGTCCACCCGTTTTAGCATTTTGTGGAATTTCTTGGGCAAAAAAATCATCGTAAACTTTTGGTAGAATCGGAGCAAGTGCTTCATTATCAGGCGATTCTTTGATGAATTGAAAGAAATCGTTATTGAATTTAATAATTTCAGAAGCACTTCGATAATTGGTAGTGAGGTTTTCTGCCTTCAAATATGGACGAACGCTTGCGTATCTATCTACCAAAAAATCATTGTCTTCATGCCCAATCACCAATTCTTCCAAATTGTCTTTATGCAGGTGAACAATCAATTCCATTTCACCACCCCGAAAGCGATAAATTGACTGTTTGGCATCCCCCACGGCAAGGTTGAAATGTCCGTTTGCCAATGAATTTTCAACCAAAGGCAAAAAATTATGCCATTGCAAAGTGGATGTATCTTGAAACTCATCAATCAGAATATGGTTGTACTTTTCGCCCAAACGTTCATACACAAATGGGATAGGTTCAGTCATGACGATTTCCATGATTTTACGGTTAAATTCAGAAATATGAATCTGTCCTGTTTCGTTCTGAATATCAGCAATTTCCCTTTTTAATTGACTCAATAAGGCTAACTTTTTGAGCTGTTTCGCTACTTCTTTAAACAGTAAATATTTAGGTTTTTCTTGTTCGTGAATCAATAAAATCTGTTCCAAATAAAGCCTCAATTCCTCCGAAATTCCATCAATTGAATTTTTGATAGCAGGTTTTTGCGTTTTGGAATACCATAGATTATCGTTCAAAGCCTTATTGATGTAGGAATTAGCTTTGTGGAAAACATCGGTATATCGCAATTTTTGAAAATACGCCCCAACTCCATTTTTGCTGTAATAAAAATCTTCAATATCAATGTCCGCATTTTCGATGGCTTCCGAACCGTAGTCGGCAATTGCTTTGATTTTTGTTTCGATATATTCACAATAGGTTTTTAAATTTCCCTCAATCGCAAGAAAATCAGCGGGTTGCAAATTTCCTATGGCTTCTACTTGATTTTGGAATTGGTCAGATAAAAGGCTTCTGCCAAACTCTGCCAATTCATCAGGCAGCCTGTTCCACGATTTGCCTTCCATCGCTTTTTCCATCGCAAAACTCTCAATTGCCTTCGTAATTTGCTCAAAATTTTCAGTATTTACTTTACTAAACAGTGATTCTACGGCGGCATCCAACAAAACTTCCGAATCTAAGTTTACCTCAAAATTGAACGGAAAGCCCAATTCTTCCGTAAAAGCCGCCACAATTCGTTGCACAAAAGAATCAATGGTTGAAACTGAGAAATTTGCGTACTCATGGATGATGTGCTTGAAGGTATTATTGGCACGTTGGCGAAGTTCCCACTCATTGATCACCACACCTTCTTCCTGCAATTCCAAAAGAATTTGCTTAAATAGCACCTCCGAATCTTGAATATCTTTGGCATCGGTACTGGAAAGTTGGAGGAGGTTTTTCAAGATACGTTCCTTCATTTCACCCGAAGCCTTTTTGGTAAAAGTAACCGCCAAAATATGGTTGAAATACCAAGGAGAAGTAGTTTTGAGGGCTAACTTGATGTATTCCTTAGCCAGCGTATAAGTCTTGCCCGAACCTGCGGAGGAAGAGTATATTTTGAATTTTGGGGTGGATTGCATTTTATGTATTAAACTTTAAGTGTAACTCAACGTGTTTCTCGTTCAGCAATTGAATGGAACTTAGATATTCGTCTTCCATCATAAAGTGGCTTGTTTAAGGGATTAGATTCATAAATTTTTCTTGCTCGTAAGTTAAGTTCTTTTGCTGCCGCTAATCGTTCGGCAGGTGTTTTTTTTAGCCAATATTCTAAATCAGTTTCGGGAACTTCTTTGCACGATTTATATTTGTGAATGGATTGTTTTTGAGACATTTTACCTTTATTTTTATCAAATATACTCAAAAAACCTTTTCATTCTATTGCATCAATTCAACCGCCTAACAATCAAAGCCTTAACCACTTCATAAAACTGAATTGGAGTTAAAACTC
>JANPGQ010000635.1:0-5614 GCA_031423975.1 Cytophagales bacterium
ACTTTCAGAGATTAATAAATTTTCCACTGTTGAAATTTTGCTAAAAATGTTTTTGGTGATGGTGGCAGATGATAACTCGCTATGACTTAACGAATTGAGCCTTAGAATATTAAACAAATACACGAAAACGTTTTGAGAAATATCTGCCACGTGGGCAAACGAACAGGATTAGGGTATCAGACCCTACGGAAGAATGTACACCTAAAAACTGGTGTTGGGATGTACGAATATGATATGAATTTTACGTCGTATTGCATTTTTTGAGCGTGATTTCCGATTGAAATCGAATAATCATGCAAAGTTTACCAAAACAAAATGAGAGATGCAATGTTTTTTTTGTTTTTTTAAGCAATGTAAGGTAGTGATGAGTTATGACCGATGAGAGATGAGTATTGGGCTAATAAAAAATTATCACTCATCGTTCATAACTCATCACTATTTTAGAGAGCATTTTACCTAACATACTTCCTTGATATTCAATTAGTTGTGTAGTATTTTCAATCGCTTTTCCCAAACTCATCGGTTCGTTCAATATTGAGGTTGCGTACATCACGCCCTCTTTTGCAATAACCTCTTCAAGGTCTTGCATCGTGCCACAAACCAAGATGGTGGGGACGTTGAATTTATTGGCTCTTTCGAGCAATCGTGAGATGAGTTTGCCTTGCCATGTTTGGCTATCAATTTTACCTTCGCCCGTGATGAGGACGTTGGCGATTTTTAGTTTAGCATCAATGTTGGTAATATCCAAAATCCAGTCGGCAGCAGAACAAATTTTGGCATTCAAAAAAACGATTGCCCCCCCTCCTATCCCTCCACCAGCACCACTTCCTTGTTTTTGTTGGATGTGTTGATTGAAGGTTTTTTGAAATATGTAGGCTAAATTTTCTAAGCCTTTGTCCAATAAATCTATCGCTTTTTCATCAGCTCCCTTCTGTTTGGCGAAGACCTTTGCCGCTCCATTTTCTCCATAAAAAGGATTCGTTACATCGGTTGCTACGGTGAATTTTGTATTGGCTAATTTTGGATATACTTTGCTTTTATCAATCGAATGGATTTTCAAAAGATTCTTTCCGATAGGTTTCAATTCATTGCCATTTTCATCCAAAAAAATGTAGCCCAAAGCGGCAGCCATGCCTATTCCGCCATCGTTGGTAGCACTCCCTCCTACGGTCAGAATTATTTCTTGGGCATCTTTTTCCAAAGCGTCCAAAATCAATTGACCCGTTCCAAAAGTACTGGTTATCAAAGCATTGCGTTCTTCTTTTTGCAATAATTCAATGCCAGAAGCTCTTGCCATTTCTACGATGGCGGTTTGTGAGGAAGCAATCCAGAGATATTTTGCATTGATTTTTCGGAATAATGGGTCTTGCACTTCGACATTGATAAACTCGCCTCCCAAGACGATTTGTAGGGTTTCGAGCGTGCCTTCACCACCGTCTGCCAGCGGAAGAATTTCGCAGATTGCGGTTGGAAAAGTTTGCTGAATTCCTTTTTTCAGTCCTTCACAAATTTGTTGGGCAGTTTGGGAATCCTTAAATTTATCGGTGGCTATTAGGATGTTCAAAATAATGATTAGTTATGAGTGGCTCGCCTTTGCGATGATGAATGATGAGTTTTCATTCGTCAGTTCTATCGAATTTGAAAGATGATGATTATTTATTCTATTCCGAAATATATTTAAAACATTATCTTTCTAAATCCAAAATTATCATCTTTCAAACAAATACACCGTATTTTGAGTTTTTATATTTTATTGAACGTATGGTTAAACAATTAATAATCAACAAATTATCTATTTTTGAAAATACTAAAACTTGCATTTTCCAGTTATTTTGCTTAAAATTGGATGTGTAAATTGAACTTAACTCAACACTCATCATTCATAACTAAGAAATGTCCGTTGCTCCAAAAATAAATACCAATAAACTCACCGCCGATGACCTCATTTACGGTTATATGAACGGTATCTTCCCGATGGCAGACAACGATGGTACGCTTTATTGGTACTCGCCAGACCCTCGGGCGGTCATTCCGATTGATACTTATAAACCTCCAAAATCGCTTCGACCTACTATCAATAAAAAGATTTTTGAGGTAAGAGTTTCCACCAATTTTGAACAAGTGATGCGGAACTGTGCCGCTACTCGCAAAGGCGATGATGAAACGTGGATTTCGGAAGAAATTATTGAGGCTTATTGCGAATTACACAGAGCGGGACTGGCATTTTCGGTTGAAACGTATATTGAAGACCGTTTAGTTGGCGGGCTGTATGGAGTATCTATTGGCGGAGTATTTTTCGGCGAATCAATGTTTTATATCGTTCCAGATGCCTCCAAGGTTGCCTTTCATTATTTAATACAAATATTGAAACATCAAGGTTACGAACTACTTGATACTCAGTTTATTAATGATAATGTTAAGCGTTTTGGAGCAATTGAAATTCCACGTCAAGAATATGTAAAACAGTTAAAAAACGCTTTGGAGAACCGTTGTTTTTTTACGGACGAAGCTCTTTATCTTTAACAAGAAATCGGTGTTGTTGAGTTGGTAATGATATGACGATTTGCTAAATCGTGGGTTGATTCTTTTTTCGTAGAATTTTAAATATCTCTAAGACAATTTGTAAATTTGTAGATATTTATAAGTCGCCTGTGAAGACACAGACGATAGCGACAAATTTTTAAATTAAATCATGTCTAAACCAATCATTGTCATCAAGTTCGGTACGGCTTCTATTACACACAAAACTGGTGAGCTTAACGAAGATATTTTACAAGAAATTGCCCGTCAAATATCTATTCTTCATGCTGACTATCAAATAGTTATGGTTTCTTCGGGGGCTGTGGGTGCGGGCAAGGCTTTTATTCAAAACTACAAAGGGACAATATCTGAACGTAAAGCGGCTGCCGCCATTGGCAATCCACTTTTATTGGCAAAATATACCCAATATTTTTCAAAATACAGAATTGTAGTGGCTCAAAGCCTGTGCGAAAGGCAGCATTTTGCCAATAGAAATCAGTTTTTACAACTGAAAGAAACTTATCAAGAACTCTGGAAAAATGGAGTAATCCCGATTGCCAATGAGAATGATGTGGTGAGTAATTTAGAATTAAAATTTTCGGACAATGATGAACTGGCGACCTTGATTGCCACAGGTTTTGGGGCAGAAACATTACTTTTATGTACTTCGGTTGGTGGGCTTTTGGATGCTGATAAAAATATAATTCCGTTTATTCCAAAGGTAGATTCAGCCGTTTTAGGGCTTGCTAATGACGATAAATCTTCCTTGGGTTTGGGCGGTATGATTTCTAAATTGACCTACACACGGATGGCTATTCGCATGGGTACACGGGTGGTAATTTTTGGCATGAAACCGACAGACGGAATCTTGAAAGCAATTGATAATCAGAACGGTACGACTTTTTCTCCACAAGAAGTCTCCTTAAATTCAAGGCAAAAATGGCTGGCTTCGGGTAGTTTGATTGCGGGGAAAGTACAGGTAGATTCGGGGGCTGTTACGGCATTATCAAACCGTAAAAGCCTCTTGGCAGTAGGCATCAAAAAAGTAAGTGGTTCTTTTGAAAAAGGGGAAGTTTTTGAAATTTTGGACGAAAAGAAAAACGTCATCGCCATTGCCCGTGCCAGAGAATCTTCAGAAGTGATTTTGGAGAATTTAAAAACTCAAAATTTTGAAGTAGCCAATGCGGATGAGATTGTGGTTTTGTAACCAATCACCGGGCAGAACTTACGGGAAGTGCAATAGTTTTAAACAATTAAATAATCAAGATATTTCAATAAATCTATACAAATTGACAAATTCCCTAATCCCTAAAATCCTTTTATTCTTCACTCTTTTTCTCTACCAATGCGGGCAGAAGAAAGAAAGCACGCCCGAAGTTTATACGCCACCCAAACCCTCTAATTTATCAGGCACAGAATTGGCACAAACCTATTGTGGGAGTTGTCATCAATTGCCTGACCCACAACTATTACCCAAGGAAATTTGGGAGAAAAGAGTAATGCCCAAAATGGCTTTGCGGTTGGGCGTGGGTAATCAATTGAGTTTTTTGATGGGGCTGAATAATGATGAAATGATGGCGGTTATGGAGGCAGGTGTATATCCCGAAAACCCCGTTTTAGCACCCGAAGATTTCAAGAAAATTGTTGATTATTACATTCAAAATGCTCCGGAAAAGCCATTACCCCAAGCGAAAAAAGTGCTTGCTGCGGTTGGATTAAAGGGTTTTGAAGTAAAATCAGTCCCTTCTTCTCAACAAATCCCGATGGTAACGATGGTACGATTTAGACCCGAAAACAAGACCTTGTACGTGGGATTGCGGGAGGATAATAGGATTGATATTTTTGATTTGAAACACCATCGAATTGATAGCCTAAAAATCAATAGTCCTGTTTCGGATATTCATTTTGGGAAGGATAATTCTACGCAAATCCTGACGATGGGCATTATGGACCCCAACAACCAAAAAAAGGGGAGTTTAGGGGAAATTAATGCCTTGAAACAGCCTAAAAACTTGATACAAAAACTGGAAAGACCCGTGCAGATGACCTATTCAGATTTTAATCAGGATGGTAAAGAAGATGTGCTAATTTGTAGTTTTGGCAATGACGTAGGCAAGTTGGCTTGGTACGAAAATGGAAGTATGGAAGAGCATCTTTTGAAGTTAATCCCTGGCTCGAGAACTACCATCATCAAAGATATGAATAACGACAAGCTCCCTGACATTTTAGCACTTACAACTCAGGCACGGGAAGGAATTTTGCTTTTTATCAATAAAGGGAATGGTAAATTTGAGGAGCAACAATTATTAGAATTTCCTTCGGTTTATGGGTCGAGTTATATTGATTTGGTGGATTTTAACAAGGACGGTTTCATGGATATTCTTTATACCAACGGCGACAATGCCGACCTTTCTATTTGCCTAAAAAACTATCATGGCATCAGGATTTATTTGAATGACGGCAAGAATCATTTCAAGGAAAAATATTTCTATCCTATGTATGGAGCCGCCAAAGCTATGGCTGCTGATTTTGACCTTGATGGTGATATGGACATTGCAGCAATTTCCTTTTTCCCTGATGAAAAGCAAAAACCATACGAAGGATTCTTATTACTTGATAATCAAGGAGATATGAATTTTAAAATCTCAACTTTCAAGGAAGCCAATCAAGGAAAATGGATGGTGATGGATGTGGCGGATATGGATGCCGACGGTGATTCTGATATTGTTTTAGGCTCATTTTATAAGAAAAATTTATCAGGGGAATTAGAAAAAGTCAAATCTAAGAGTGTGATTATTTTAGAAAATAAGCGAAAATAATTACCCCTCATGCAACCCTTCATCCCCTCATTTACGTCCTTATTTCTGTAAGGCAAATATTTTGTATATCTTGACCTATAATCTGGCATTAGCAGCATAGAAATCACGATAATTTTAGAAAATATTTGAAAGTAAATCATGGAAAAAATTAATAACATATTTTTACGATATTCAAGTTTTTTGCCCTTCGCCTTTGTTGTGGTGTTGGGGGGGGGGGGGGCGGGCCACACAGCGCCCGGGGGGAGGGTGTGGGTGGGGGGGGCGGGGGGAAAAAA
>JANPGQ010000636.1:0-6405 GCA_031423975.1 Cytophagales bacterium
GCTTCTTTCAAAATCAGTTTGATATGGCGAGTTAAAGGATATTTTTTTAATGCTAAATTATACCCAAAAGGCTGATAATAATCATCAATCGTTGGGTTTGGCTTATTTGCAACTGACAACACATTAATACTTCTAATAAAAGACAATGAAGCAGGGTCGTCGCCATCACTAATCCAATTAACGCCAATTACACCCATAGCATTGGCGTGTGTTTTCACATATTCAATTACATCTTTATTAGACTTAGCCGCAAAAAAAGACACTTTTTGCTTTCTATCAATTTTGAAAGTATCTAACAAAAAGCTAAGATTGCTCGAACTCGTACCATCAAAAACTAATACTATGTCTCTACCCGACCAATTCTTTTTTGTTCCTTTCATAATGCCTTCCAACTCGCTGGTAGTAATCAAAGTATCACGATTGGCTTTATTAGTAATCAATGCAATGCCGTCTCCCGCAAATTTGTAACTTTTATAACGAATATCATCTTGTTTGAAAACAGCCTTTTCCTTTTCATCCAACTCACGAGCAATTACTGCTAATCGAGCCTTGTCATTCAAAAGCATTGCTACTGCTTCGCCTTCGGGTTTGTAAACCAAATTTATTTTTGTGTATGGAAATGTCTTCTCAAAAGAACCCTTCTCAGCCTCAATTATTTGCTGAAAAGATTCATCAACGGCAACCGTAATTTCTCCCTTTGCAGGAGTATCTAAATCTTTACCGTTCTTATCTTTTCCCCCTCCGCATGATGCCACAATACTCACCAAGAGCAACAATGACATTATACTATTTATATATTTCATGGTTCTATTTTGTTGTATGTTTCTTCAATTCTTAAAAAATTGTACCACTCATTTTGAAGTATAATTTTCTAATCAATATTCTTAAGTTATCCCTTCTTCCCATCATAATATTCATAATCTTCATCGTCGTCTTCATCGTCTTTGTACTTTGTATAAGCTCGCCACGCTCTATAAACACCATAAATCACCAATAATATTCCTAAATAATATGACCATCTATAATTAGGAAGAAATCTTTCTGAAAAGGCTGATTCAGGATAAAGCATTATTAATATTCCCATAACGGAATATGATAACGCCATCATGGCATACACTATTGCGGATAATTTATTTGGCATGAATTTAATAACTGTTTTAGAAAAATGAAACCTGCCAGTTGCCTGACAGGTTTTCATTATTTATACTATGTTTTTAACTGAAAGAATACTATTCTGACAATTGGAAACTAATTGGAATCGTAAATCTTGAACGTACCGCACGCCCAGACTGCTTGCCTGGTGTCCATCTTGGTACACTCTTAATTACTCTAACAGCTTCTTCATCGCAACCAAAACCAACAGATTTCAAAACATCAACATTTTGAATCGAACCGTCGGTATTCACTACGAACTGAACATATACTTTACCTTGAACATTGGCACGCTGCGCTGCGGCAGGGTACTTTAAGTTTTTGGTTAAATACTTACCTAACGCTCCCATACCTCCTGGGAATTCAGCCTGTTGTTCTACCGCAGTAAAGATTTCTTCTTCTTTCGGTTTTGGTGGTTCAACGGGTGCTTCTTCTTTTACTTTGGCATCAGGGTCAGTTGGTGGTGCTTCCACCTCTGTTTCACCTTTCACTGTTTCAGCCGCCGTATTACCTTTAACCTCCTCTGGTGGTGGCTCTGGTTTCTGCACATCTTCATCTTTTTTGATTTCAGGAGGCAAGAATTTTGTCGTCGTCACCTTCGGCATTTCTTTCGGTGGTGGCGGTGGTGGCGGTGGTGGTGGTGGTGGTGGTACTTTATTCTCTGGTGGTGGCTGGTCAATTTTCATTACCTCAGCCGTTACTTCCGTTTTATCCTTTGCTATGTTTTCTGCTATTTTGTTATAAGCAAAAGACAAGGCAAAAAGCGTTGAAACAGTAGCTATGCCTACCAACAGAGACCTTGTTACTACCTGTGGATACGTTTTTCTTAAGACATAAGCACCATATTCTTTGTTCTTATTCTTAAAAATAATGTCATCCAAGGTTGCAGTTGGGCTTATTACGTTTGACATAATTTTCTAATGTTAATACTGTGAGAGTAGTTTCAGTGAGCAGTAATCAGTTAACAGTTAATAAAGAATCTGTTATAGAAAATTGAAGGCACTTAATCTACTTTTTTAGACTAAATTGTATTTTAATCTTTTCTTTAATTAAAATTAAAACTATTTTTTTAGTTTTCAAAATATTTTGCAACTATTTTTTTAGTTTTAATTTTATAGCTCTGAAAATTGAATTTGAAACAAAAGAAATGTTCAAAATTCATATCTCATTACTACTTTCCCGATTTCTTAATTAACGCTTCTGTTAAAGGGTCAATTTCCAAAATCGCATAACGCTTGTTTCCTGTGATAACACATTCATCAAGTAAATCCACCATGTTTTTATACTTGGCAGTTTTAGCTGCCTTAATAACGATAGTGAAGTTATTACCAATTCTTTTTTTCATATCAAACAAAACAGTACGAATACCTTTGTTTGAGTAATCTGTTTGTAACAATTGTGTTGCTGCGTCGTTGGGAAGTCCTTGATAGTAATATACTTTCTCGGCATCAGGAATAACAGTCAATGTTTCAGACATTTTTACTTCTGCTTTTTCTTCCTTCTCAGTTTTGTCAGGCATATTCAATTGCATTACTACGGGCTTTGCTAACGTCGTGGTTAACATAAAAAAGGTTATCAGAAGAAAACCTAAATCTACCATGGGTGTCATGTCGATTTTGGTTGACGCTTTCTTACTGCGTTTCTTTCCACCTTTCTTGCCCCCACCTCCTTGACTTATTTCTGCCATTGTATTTTGGGGTTTTGCATTGGTTAATAGTTGTGCCTTTGGCTATAAGACCCTGCCTTTCGAGAGAGAGGCAGGGTTAAAACTACTGAGTACAACTAAAATAAAATTATTTTGGCTTACCTTCTGGTGATGTTATCAACTGGAATACGTTGATATTTTGTTCTTGTAAAGTACCTACTATTTGGTTGAATACTTTATAATTTGAATTTGCATCACCTTTAATTGCCACTTTCAGGGCTGGATTCGCAATTTTTGCGTAACTAACCCAAAGGAAAAGTTCATTATTGGCTGAGTCGCAAGGAATACCTTTCAGCAATTTTGCGGCTTTCGCTTCTGATGGAGTCATGTTTAGTATCTGACGCATTGCACCTGCTGGATAACCTACCAACTCAGAACCATCGTAGTTCTTTTGCATTTTAGGTGTGATGGCAACTCCCATACGGTTTGCCATTCTTTCCAACATTGTTTTTTTAGCAATCGCATCGTCAGTACCTAAGTATATACCTCCGTCTGGACCAACAGACACGGTAAGGATACCGTCTTTGTTCATCAATGGTTTCTCTGATACGGATGAAGGTGGAGTAATTGTTACTGCTTCTTCGGGCTTAAACTTTGCAGTGAGCATAAAGAAAGTCAGCAGCAAGAATGCCACATCGCACATCGCTGTCATGTCCAGAGAAACGCTTTGTCGTTTTGCTTTAACTTTTGGCATAATCGTGTATAGTTATGAATTATTAATTATGAGTTTTGAGTATATGTTATAAGTTTAGACTATCCAAAATCGAATAACAAATAACCATTAACAAATAACAAACAACTATCAATTATGGTGAGTTGCATAGTTTTGGTTGATACTCAAACCAATTTCGTCAACGCTGTAAGTCAATTCGTCAATTTTAGACGTAAACAAGTTGTACGCAATAATACAAACTGCTGACGTACCGATACCTAATGCCGTATTTACAAGGGCTTCTGAGATACCGTTTGCTAAAGCTGTTGAATCCGTTGAACCACCTGAGTTACCAAGTGCCGAGAACGCTTTAATCATACCGATTACCGTTCCTAATAGTCCGATTAGGGTAGAAACCGAAGCTAAAGTAGCAATAATAGTCAAGTTTTTCTCTAACATTGGTAATTCCAATGAAGTAGCTTCTTCAACTTCTTTGCTAAGAGCAGCTAATTTTTGCTCTTTGTCCAATGAACTATCAGAAATCAATTGCTTGTACTTCTTCACCGCTGCCAATGTAACGTTTCCTACTGAACCTTTTTGCTTGTCGCACTCTTTCAAAGCACCATCTGTATCGTCTTTGTCCAATAGAGATTGGATTTTACGAACAAATGCGTTTACATCGCCAGTTCCTTTTGCTTTGCCAATGGTGATAAGACGCTCAATTGAGAATGTCAAAGCCGTCAAGAAGCACGTTAAAAGCACCGGTACAATAACACCACCCTTGTAGGCAATTGCCAAATAGTCGCCTGGGTGTGGGTGACCTTCATTAGTACCTCCCTCGAAACGTGAACCATCACCCATAACAAAATGGAAGAATAATTCTGCGATAACAAAAAGAATAATCATAACCACGCCTGCTGGAATGCCGCCTGATTTTTTTTGAGCTGGTGCTGCTGGTTTAGCAGCTGGGGTTTTTGCTTGTGTACTCATTAGTTTGGTAATTTTGGGTTTAAGTTAAAACACAGTTTTAGGTGAATTTTAAAATAAAAATAATGAAAATTAACCTGTTGACAAAAGAATCTATTGAAATATCCTCTTTTCACAGTTCAACAAAACTAACACAAAAAACTTTTAATTCTAATATGTGTTATGTCAAGTTTTAGTAAAAAAATATTCAACAAAAACTTTGTATTGTACTATCTCAATAATTTCATCTGTTTTAAATCTGTTTTGATGTATTATTTCAAGAAATTGATTTTTCTAAGAAAGGGTATGAATTTTCTAAGAATAGATTTTTTTCACAAAAACTGCTTAATTATTGCCTCAATCGGCTCAAAAATGGGAGTATTTTTTGAAACTTTTATATAAGTCAAAATACTTAGGATTTTTTCTAATCGTGGGTTATCACCTTTTAAAACAAATTGAAGTTGATTTGGATTATCGAGGAAATTTGTGAAGAGGGGCATCAAATTTTTAAAATTGCTTTCGGGCATGGCTTCTATAAAAATGACCGTTTTTTCAGAATCCGCTACCAATTTGCTGGCATAACTGATTATTAGAGAATCAGAATGGTTATCAAAGTCGTAAATAATAAATTCACTTTTTTGCTCTTTAAGGAAGGTAATGATAGGATTGTAGAATATTATTTCTTCTGGCTTATCCGTAATTTGGATGTGGAGGAAGAGATTCATGGGTTCAAGGTGATTATGGATGTTAGTATTTAAGAGTTTCAACCGTTAGCCCTTTATCATAAAATAGTCTATCATCTCGTCGGGCTGAATTTTCAAGACATTGCTTAATACTAATAATACCAGTGTTCTTGAGGCTAACCAAGTAGGAATTTTGGCTATTTCAATGAATTTATTAAGTGTTATTTTAGGGTTATCCGATAAATATTCCATCAAAATCTTTTCTTTATCACCAAATCTGAATTGGATTCCTTCTTCATTTTCACGCCTCAAAATTTGTTTCATTTCTTTGGTTGCTTGTACCGAACGGTCTTGTACACGCACGTAAGCCTTGCCGTTTTCTTCGTTATCTAACTGAACAAAATGGGGTTTTTCAAGGCTTTTGGGAATGGTAAAAACCAATACATCTCGTTCATCGGTAATCGCCACTCGTTCCATCTCGTATTTTACGGGCGGAAAGCAATTTCGTTCAATAGTTCTTACTAAAATATATTCTTCTTCATCAACAAATTTGAGTCCTGGAATGCTCTTATCGTCCCCCACTCCTACCAATAGTGTACCCCCTTTGGTGTTGGCAAAGGCTACAATTTCACGGATGATTTTTTCGGGATGATTGGCTTTGAGTTTGAATTCGAGGGTAGTTCCCTCACCCTGCCTCACGAGGGTTTTCAAATCCTTGAATTGCATATCCGAAGCACGGCTATGACTATCAGTTTTTATTAGGTAGGCTGCAAGTCCCTGATTCATAATATTTTACGATTAAGGTATGCTATAATATAGCGTAAGGATTTGGTTAAAGATAATAGAAAAAACAATACAAAAATTCTATTTTGTGGAAAATATTTTTATAGTAGAATACTAATTCAATAGACTTTATATATCTTTGCAAAATAATGTAAATCGAAACTTCCGTTTCGAGTAGTTTGTATGGAAGAATTAATCACAAAATTAGAAAGCCTTTCGCTCGAAGACAGCTTAAAACATATTACAGAAAACTATAAAAATGTAGTTTTCTCAACTTCTTTTGGACAAGAAGATCAAGTAATTACGGATGCTATTTTTCGTAATAACTTAAATATCAGAGTATTTACTTTGGATACTGGTCGTTTATTCCAAGAAAGTTACGAATTAATGGATTCGACTAAAACAAAATACAATAAAGAATTTGAAACCTATTTTCCAAATACTTCAAGAGTTGAAACCTTAGT
>JANPGQ010000637.1:0-7330 GCA_031423975.1 Cytophagales bacterium
GTAAAAAATGCCCAAGCATTTATCCGTAACCCACCTTATGACTATCAATGTAATGGCAATTGTTATAATATCTTAAAAAACAATACCGTCAATATCCTATCCGATGTTTCCTCGGATGGGCGGTTGATTAAGGGAAAACTAATAGGTAAAATTCCTATTTATTCACTGGCTGGCTGTTTAGTAGTGATTGACCAAATGTCAGTTTCGCAAGAAATTTTTGACTTTAATAAAATCCTCGAATCGCAATCAACCGCTACGGGTGGCTTGGCTGACACTCCTGCTGCCGCTATTGTGGGAAATATTAGAAATCTTACCAATTCTACCGAAAGAGTAGTGGGTTATTTTGGACTTGCCGACATCAAAAGGAATCGTTATTGGGTGAGTAGAGCAACTGCTCAGATACCCTTAGAATATCAGATTGGTCATTTGCCTGTAGAAGAACCACCCGCTGGGCCAAAATTTATTCCCTTAGCTCCTTGCAAGAAAAGTGCTACCCGTACAAACGTTACGCCCGAAGGTTGGCAATAGTTTTTTTAGATAATAATTAATGGTGAATAATTAATAGTTTTTTAAGTCAGAGTTTATAATACATTGAAAATTAAAGAATTATAAACTTATTACTAAAAATATCAAGCATTAAAAATGAAATCAAAAATACTTATTTTAGCAATTCTGCTATCATTTATATACTTCAACGGGTTCTCTCAAAAGAATGAATCTCAACGACTTACGGCAGTAAATCTGACCGTTCGTGATTCAAGCGACAATAGTGTTCTGAAGGATATTGTCATTAAAGTTGATTATCAACGTGCCTCTTTTTCTTCGGATGCCTCGGGAATTCATACCCTGTTTCTGAGTCAAGGCAGGCATTCCATAACCATCAGCCATTTAGGTTTTCGTACTTTCAACTACGGTATTACCGTAAGCGACCAAGAATTCAATCTGAATATTAGTTTGATAAACGTAGCCAAAGAATTGGACGAAGTAGTGGTGAATAGTAACGGCGGAGGAAGCAATGTAGGAAGACCACTTTTGGGGGTTACACCATTGAGTATCAAGGCAATCAAGAAAATTCCAGCCATGATGGGCGAGACTGATGTATTGCGTGGCTTGCAGATGTTACCAGGCGTTACGTCCGTAGGAGAAGCGGCCAACGGAGTAAATATCAGAGGAGGAACAACCGATCAAAATTTAATTTTGTTGGACGATACACCGATTTTTAATCCAACCCACATGTTTGGGTTATTTTCCGTTTTTCCTCCTGATGCAGTAGCGGGTTTAGACCTTTACAAAGGCGGTATTCCTGCTCGCTTTGGAGGTAGGGCATCTTCGGTGATTGATATTTATTTGAATAATCCCAATTTAGAGAAATTTAAAATGACGGGTGGTATCAGTGTAATTGCCAATAAATTAACCATTGAACAACCCATTGTGAAAAATAAATTGGGTATCATGGTTTCAGGAAGAGCCTCTTACAACGACTTTTTGTTCAAATTAGGACCTCCTAAATTACAAAATATCAAAGCCAATTTTTATGACCTTGCCACCAAGTTATTTTACAAAATCAATACCAATAATACCCTTACGTTTTCGGGATATTTAAGCAAAGATTTCTTCCAAACTGACCTTTTGGGAACGATTGGTAATGTGAATGCAACCTCAACGCAGTACGATTATTCATCAGTGAATTCTTCTTTGAAATGGTTTCACGCTTTCAATGCAAAACTAAATATTCAAACTACGGCGGTTTATACCAATTTTAGACCCAAAACTCTGTTACCAGAGTTGAATACCAATAATACGGTTTCGATTGAGTCAGGAATATTGTATCAACAATTGAAAACCAGTTTGAATTATAACCTCAATGAACATCATCGTTTAGAGGGGGGACTCAGTACCATTATGTACACTATCAATCCTGGTATTTTGAATCCAAACGGCTCAACGAGTGTCAATTACAAATCAACTCCCGAAGAGAAAAGTATGGAATCAGGAGTGTATTTAGAAGATGAATGGACAGTAAATAAACGCCTAACGCTCTCGTTAGGATTAAGATATTCGCAATATGCGGCTTTGGGACCCACAACCGTGAGAAGCTACGACCCAACCATGCCAAAATCTGACTATACTGTTATAGATTCAACCGTTTATAAATCTGGTTCTTATGCTTCCTACGGCGGTTTTGAACCAAGAGTTGCCTTGAAATATTCAATCAATGATTTGAATTCGGTGAAATTTGGCTACAATTTGATGCGTCAATATTTGCAAGTGGTGTCTAATACAACAACTCCTTTGCCGACTTCCCGTTGGGCAACAAGCAACGGATACATAAAACCACAAGTGAGTGAATTATTGTCAGTTGGTTTTTTTAGAAATTCCAAAAATAACATTTACGAATTCTCGGTAGAAGGCTATCATCGCACGACAGATAACGTCATTGATTTCAAACCTGGGGCAGATTTCTTGTTCCAACCATATTTAGAAACCCAAACTTTGCAAGGCAAAGGTAAGGCGTATGGGCTTGAATTGCAGGTGAGTAAGAAAAAAGGAACGCTCACGGGCTGGATGAATTATACATATTCGAGGGCTTTGAACCAAATAAAAGTAGGAGAGAGGTTTGAAGAACAAATCAACGGCGGAGCTTGGTATGCCACTAATTATGACCGTCCGCATAGTTTTAATACCACCATCAGCATTGCCCAAGGCGGACACCACGAATTTGGTTTTACGTTTGTCTATAATACAGGTCGTCCTTATACCGTTCCGAACGGTTTTGTAGATTATAATGGAGCAAAATATCCTTTTTATGCTGATAGAAACAACGATAGAATCAAAGATTATCATCGTTTAGATTTCGCTTGGACCATCCGAAATGCCAGTATGACCAAGAAGCGTTGGGAAGGTTCGTGGACGTTTGCAGTTTATAATATTTACGGAAGAAGCAATGCTTATTCAGTATATCTCAGAACAGAAAACGGTATCAAAGCCTATCAGCTAACGATATTTGGTTCACCCATTCCTTCGTTGACTTATAATTTTAAGTTTATGTAAACAATATCTTGAATTGAATAAAATAGATTAGTAAGCATAAAATAATATTCGGTTACTTATCAAAAAAGGCTTGTTTCAATCTTGAAATGAGCCTTTTTGATTTTTCCTACTTCACCAATAAAATTCTTACTAATCCTCCTTTTTGTTTCATAAACCCTTCCTAAGAATTATCTTTGTTAGCATTTATAATATTTTAACCAAAAAAACAATGAGAAAGAAGATTGTCGCAGGAAACTGGAAGATGAATAAAACGATGGACGAAGCCATGATTTTGGCATCAGAAGTTGTTCACATGGTAAAGGACGAAGTTAGTTCGGATGTTCAGGTAATTATTGCCCCACCTGCCTTATACTTGACTACTTTACAAAAACACACCGAGCCAGTTGCTAATATGGGAATTGCCGCTCAAAACTGTTCAAATAAATTTTCTGGGGCATTTACGGGGGAAATTTCTGCTCCGATGTTGAAGTCAATTGGCGTTACGCACGTGATTTTAGGACACTCTGAACGCCGTGAATATTTCAGCGAAACTAATGAAATAATTGCTGAAAAAGTAAATATTGTATTGGAAAATGGCATGACTCCAATCTTCTGTTGTGGCGAGTCTTTGGATATGCGTCAGAACGGTGATTTTATGGCTTATGTGGCTTCACAGGTAACAGATAGCGTTTTTCATCTTTCACCAGAGGATTTTGCAAAAATCGTAATTGCGTATGAGCCTATTTGGGCAATTGGTACTGGCTTAACGGCTTCATCAGCCCAAGCACAAGAAATGCACGCTTATTTGAGAGGTCATTTAGCTACAAAATATGGTCAAAATGTTGCTGACGAAACTTCAATTTTATACGGAGGAAGTTGTAATGAAAAGAATGCCGAAGAAATATTCTCACAACCAGATGTAGATGGTGGTCTAATCGGAGGAGCATCTTTGAAATCTCGTGAATTTACCAATATTGCGAAGTCGTTTTAATATTTGTAGCACGGCGGTTCAATGTTTCGACAGCCTTGTCCGTAGTATGATATTTTTTTTAAAATACGGACAGCATGTTTATCATACTACGGACTGGGCTGTCGAACCGTCGAACCGCCGTGTTACAGTTTATATCTCCCCAATATAGGCAGATGGTCTGAATATTTAATATCACTAAATGTCTGAAAATCAAGTACTTTTATTGATTCACTACAAAATTGGTTGTCAATTCTAACAATTCTTGGGCTTCTGTTTAAGGTAAAACCGAAGCCATTTCCTCTTTCTTCAAAGGCGTTATTGAGTCGGTCTCTGATGTTTCCGTAGGCATTTCCATAAGGTGTTTCGTTAAAATCCCCACAAAGGATTACGGGGTAAACACTTTCATCAATTAGCCTTTCTACCATTTCTACTTCATCAGAATGTTTTTCAAAACCCCATTTTAAAGAAGATAAAATGCCTTTTCCTTCTTTTTTGGCTTCTTCATAATCTTTGCCTTCTACTTGTTTTACTACTTTCCCGACCCGTATTCCCATTGATTGAAACTGCACATTTATCACTCTGATTGTATCTTTTTTTCGGGCAATATCTGCTACTATGTAACCATTGGCATTCAGTTTTCCAAAAGTTTTTACTTGGCTATGAATGATGGGATAAACCGAAAAAATCGCCAAACTAACCAATCCTGAATTGTTCTCATCACTGCTTACATAATACTGATTTTCTCTCCTCATGGGAGTTAGGGTTTGAAAATTATCATTATTACTTAAATTATAAAATTCTTGAAAACATTTTATATCTGCCTCATAATCAATAGCATACTGCATTAATTCGTCTGATTTCTGCTTGTTTTGTTCGTAAGCATCGCCATAAAAACCAAAAACATTATAACTAAAAACCGTAAGCGGGTTCTCTGCTTTGATAGGGTCTTTGAAAACAATAGTCCGTTGTATAAATGGATAACCAATTGCCAAAATTATGATGGGCAAAATGGCTCGGGCAGGGCGAATAAATAGCCACGTGAAGGCAATTAAAGCACAGCCCAACATCGCAAAAGGTAATGACATCATAATGAATCCCGCCGACCAATGGTCAAGCACCAGTGTGTATGAGAGCAAATAGGTAACGAGCGTGTACATACACACTGGCAAACTCGTGAGCCAAAGTAACGAAGTAGCAATTTTTTTGAGCATCCTAAAATGTGATTAGCTTTTTACAAAAGTACAAAGTTTAAGCGTTTATTCATGGCATGGCAATTAAGCATTAAAGATATTTTAAATAATGATGCTATTAGTCAAGCCATGAGTATAATACAATATTTTATGTCAAATTATTTCCCTAATAAATTGTATCGTTGGGAAAAAATCCATAATTTTGCAGTCCGAAAACGCTTTCCGATTCAGAAAACGTTTCGTGGTAAGGTAAATTTTATCGTCTCAATGACGATTTTCATTATAAAACAAGATTTCAATCATGGCTAAGGTTTGTCAATTAACAGGAAGAAAAACAGAAGTAGGAAATAACGTATCGCACGCTAACAATAAAACTAAGCGTAAATTTTATCCAAATCTTCACACTAAGAAATTTTTCTTAGAATCAGAAGGCGTTTGGGTTCAGTTAAAAGTATCTGGAAAAGCAATCCGTACCATCAACAGAAAAGGTTTAGAGGCTTCTTTAGTACAGGCTGCTCGTAAAGGAACTTTGAGTTTGTAATATTCTTTTCCTGAATATTGACAACAAAATATATTTAGAACCTTCTCAATTAATTTGGGAAGGTTTTTTTGTGTAATTTCACGTAGCACGGTAATCTCATGTAGAACGGGAATCCTTTCCCGTTTATAAGTTAAAATGAAATACACGGCAAAGGATTGCCGTGCTACGTATATGCTAAATCCATCAGAAAAAAATCGTTATCAAAAACATTTACTTCTTCCACAAATTGGAGAGGAGGGACAACTGAAACTCAAAAATGCCAAAGTCTTAGTAGTAGGAGCAGGCGGTTTGGGCTGTCCTGTATTGCTGTATTTGTCGGCGGCGGGTGTTGGTAAAATTGGGATTATGGATGCCGATGTGGTGGATATGACCAATTTGCAAAGACAGGTTTTATACAAAGTAGAAGACATCGGTAGTCCGAAAGCTGCTACTGCTGCCAATCGTCTCGTTAAAATGAACGATGTGATTGAATATGAGGCGGTTAAACAAAATTTAAAACCAGAAAATGCCGAAGTTTTTATTAAAAATTATGACATCATAGTCGATTGTACCGATAATTTTACGGCTCGTTATCTCATTAATGACTACTGTGTAAAACTCCAAAAGCCCTTTGTCTATGGAGCTATTCATCAGTTTGAAGGACAAGTTTCAGTCTTCAATTTCTTGGATAAACAAGACATTTTAGGACCTACTTATCGCTGCCTTTTTCCCGAACAACCTTCTGAATTGGAAATTCCTAATTGTGCTACCATAGGCGTTTTGGGCGTTTTGCCAGGAATGTTGGGAATGTACCAAGCCAATGAAGTAATCAAGATGATAACGGGCATTGGTACAGTGTTGAGTGGGCAATTATTGATGGTGGATTTATTGGAAAATACTTCCCAAAAAATCAAAGTAAAAAGGCGAAAAAATGCCGAACAAATAATTTTTCCTGTGGGAGAGAAAAATATACAAATGTCTGATAATCAAGAAATTAATTCAGAAATAACGGTTGCTGAATTACAAAAAAGAATAGCTAATCAAGAAGATTTTTTGTTGTTAGATGTTCGTAACCCCTTTGAATATGATATTTGTAAATTGCCGAATGCTTTATTGATTCCGATGTCGAATATTCCCACTAATATCAAACATATTCCCAAAGATAAAACCGTTGTGGTGTATTGTCATCACGGTATGCGGTCGGCGAATGTGATTGACTATCTTGCTCAGAATCATGGGTTTACCAATTTGCAAAACCTCAGAGGGGGGATAAATGCGTGGGCAAATGAAATTGATGAAACAATGGCGGTTTATTGATATTATGTAATACGGGAATCCCTTCCCGTACATTTTGTTGGATGCACGGGAAGGATTCTGGTATTACATAATCGCCTCTCTCACTCGCACTAATTTCTCCAAAAGTCCTTCTAATTGGTCTAATGGCAACATATTGGCACCGTCAGATTTGGCAATTGATGGGTTTGGATGTGTTTCTATAAAAATTCCATCAGCACCTACGGCAATTGCGGCTTTGGCAATAGTTTCAATCATTTTGGGTTGCCCGCCCGTTACGCCCGTGCTTTGGTTTGGGCGTTGCAACGAGTGCGTACAGTCCATCAC
>JANPGQ010000638.1:0-2182 GCA_031423975.1 Cytophagales bacterium
CTTCAAAAAAGCTAATTCTGTGGTATTTTTTTCATTAATCAACTCCTGTTTTTCCGCACGATTGATGAACCAATCTTCGGCAAAATTGAAGGCAAAACCCATGAATATTGGCGTGATGACATAATGAGTATTGTCCTTAATGTAGTACCAAAGATTAATCCCCTCCGTATAATTTCTAATGTGAAAAGTGATGGGATAAAGCAATTCTTCAATAGAATATCTGAAAAAAGGAAACACCAACGCTACACCCAAAACAGAAAGTAATAACTGCCAATATGTTCTTTCCTTCAAAAATTTTGAAGCCACGATATGAACATAATAGGCGGCTAACAGCGTTGCGGCTGAAAATGAAGCAGTTAGCAGAAAATTACTACTCAACAAACTTTCTGCTCGTGAACCATTCGACCAGCATTGATAGAGCCAAATTAAAATATAGGGTATCGTTCTTAGTAAAGTTCGCATGAGATTATGATTTAATTTATCAATCGAAAATTAGGGAATTATCTCTAAAAAATAGCCCTTAGTTCGACAAACTCATCTTTTCGCCCGACCAATTGGCTATACTATCGACAAACAGTTTTTAGGGTGAATTTTAGTAAAAAAGATATTCATCGGATGAAAACGCCTTTGGTCGAGTTGGTTTGTGGGTTTGCCGATTGTTTGATTAACTATAAATATTGACTTTGTAATTTTGGTTCATCAAACAATAAAAAACAAATCTAAATACAACAGACAATGAAAACTTTAAACAGAATATCAATCGCTATCTTGTTCATTATCAGTACAATATACACTAATTTCGCCCAAGAACAAATCGAAATTGTGGTAGTTGGTGCGGCTCATAATTTTGGTAAAAATCCAACGGAAAATTTCCGTAAAACAATTGACCAACTGAAAGGATTCAAGCCTGATATGGTTTTTGGTGAATACCTTTCTGCCGAAGACTTTGATGCTTTGGATGCAAAATGTTGGGCAAAAGATGCTTATCAGGAAAGATTTGATTATGTAAAAAAGTTGAATCCAACAATGCCTAAAAACATCAATCAAGACATCAAACGTGCATATAAGTCTCTGGAAAAATTTGCCTTTTACCACCAAACTCGCATGGATTTAGCTAAAAATCTTGCTATCATTCACGACCGTGCCAATTCAGCTTATCAGGCTTTTATTCTTGAAAAATATATGAAAGATGCTTTCGGTAAAGAAGAAAAAGAACATATTAACAAAGTTTTTGGAAGTGTAGATTCCTTGAAAAACCTCTCAGGACGCAAATCAAGCGAATATTACAACATCTTTTTTCCTTTGACTTACGAATTAAAGCAAGCAAAAATCTATTCAATGGATTGTCAAAAATATGACTTGCCGTGGTCTGATGCGTGGGCAAAAGCAGATACTTTAATCAAAATAATGGAGAAAAAAGCCGAGTCAGATAGCACTTCTGCCGAAGCCCAAACTTTGAAAAAGATTTATCAAGTGGAGAAAGATTATAACAAAATGGCAGCTGAACCCATGAAAAAAGGCGAGCAAATGGCTTATTTCAACACTGAGGCTTACGGAAAAATAGATGTCCAAGGCAATTTCTACGGTGGTGAGCCACTTTATAATTCAGCAGGATTTCCGACCAACGAAGTGAAAGAAATGGTGAAATGGTGGATAAAACGCAATGAAGGAATGTGCGAAAACGTGATGCGTCAAGCCAAAGCAAATGGTGCAAAACGGGTAGTAATTGGCGTAGGGGCATCGCACAGAATCTGGATGGAAGATATTTTTAGACAAATGCCAAATGTGAAAGTTACAAATTTGAATGATTTGAAATAGTATGACTAAGTTCTACAATTTAAAATTGATGGGGTTGCGTGAAAACAACCCCATTTTTAATTTATCGCTTCAATCGCCCACTCACATCACCCGCTACCACGGCTTCAATTTCTTGCACGCTCACAATATTGAAATCTCCTTCAATTGTATGTTTCAAAGCCGATGCTGCTACGGCAAAATCAAGGGCTTTGGCGGTATCTTGGTAAGTAAATTCACCGTAAATATACCCCGCCATAAATGAATCGCCACCACCAATTCTGTCCACGATGTCTGGAATATCCATAACTTGGGTTTCAATCATTTTCGTGCCATCCCAACATCTGCCCATGAGGGTATTGTGTGAAGCCGAGATTTGCCCACGTTT
>JANPGQ010000639.1:0-13522 GCA_031423975.1 Cytophagales bacterium
GAACACCGCCACCACCTTGGGGATGAAAGTATAATATAGAGGGAACAAGTTCTACATAAGCTCCTCCTTCTAAGAAAATAGAAATGGGAGAACTTGGCAGAAAATACTCCAACCCGACTTGTCCGAGTCCACCAAGTCCCGTTGCAGGATTTTCTTGTCTGGCTCCATTTTTTATTTCGTACCAATTACGTGAAGTAAACTGAACACCAAACCCATAATAGTTTTTCAAATTACTCGTCATTTCATTGTGCCACATATATAGCCCACTAAAAGAAAAACCAGAACCGTCGAAAGCCCCATCTTTGTAGTTTCCCCTCAAACCCCAAATGCCTCCGTAAACACCTACGTTTACCTCTACTAAGTTTTTGTCATTGGATAAATAGTGGCGAATATTTAATCCAATTGGGTCTCCAATTTTCCCACCAACTGCCCAATTTTTTTCTTGGGAAAAACTGGTTAAAACGCTGAATATTAGAGTAGTTAAGAGTAATATTTTTTTCATTATTATGGTTAATTTGATGGTTTGTATTGCTTTAAATGATTAATTAACTGCTCATTTTCTAAAGTTGTTCCAACTGAAATCCTCAATGAATCTTCACACAAAATCACCTTTGAACGGTCTCTAACAATAGTTTTATGTTCAATTAAATAATCAAAAACCTTCTTGGCTTCCGTGAATTTTACCAATAAATAATTAGCATCTGACGGAAAAATTTTAATTACAATCTTCAATTTTCCCAATTCAACACTCAGTTTTTTTCTATTTTGTGTTAGGGTCTCAACTGATTTTTTAACGAAATCAATGTTATCAATATTTTCGATTAAAGCCTTTTGGGTCAAGCCATTGATGTTGTAGGGATATTTAATTTTGTTCAATAATTTGATTAAATCTTCACTGGCAAATGCCATTCCTAAACGCAATGAAGCCAAGCCCCACGCCTTTGAAAATGTCTGCAAAACCATCACATTCGGAAAATTATCTAATGCTGGAATAAATGAAGGTTCGTCTGAGAAATCATTGTAGGCTTCGTCAATAATTACAATACCCTGTTGAAAGTTCTCAATGATTTTCAAAATAGAAGTCCTATCAATGATATTACCCGTTGGATTATTGGGCGAACAGATAAATATCACTTTCGTTTTGGGATTAATTGAAGCAATAATTTTATCCGTATCTAATTGATAATCAGCCGTTAAATTAATTTTTTGAATCTCAACATTATTCACCGAAGCGCTTACTTCATACATTCCGTATGTGGGGGGCAGGATGATAATATTGTCTTCTTTGGGTTCGCAAGTGAGCCTAATAATCAAATCAATGGGTTCATCTGAGCCATTTCCTAAGAATATCTGAGTTGGGCGACAGCCTTTCATCGGAGCTAATTTCTCCTTAATTTCCCACTGATAAGGGTCTGGATAACGATTCCAGTTTTCGGGCGTTGCCGAACCTAATGGATTTTCGTTGGCATCCAAAAATATACCTTCTTTACCAGTATATTCATCACGGGCAGATGAGTATGGAGCGAGACTTAAAATGTGCTGACGCACTATGTTTTGTAAATTAAATGAAGCCAAAGTTTTAAAATATTTTTTTATAAATATCTTTTAATGAGATAGTTAGGTTATCAATTATCGCTATATTTTCCAACGAATCATAATCAGTATTTATCCAAACATTGGGTTCATTTGTTCGGGTAAAAGTAGAAATCCATGGTCTGTCTTGGGCAACAAAAATGATTTGCTTAATAGTTTCAATGGTTTTATAATTCACTAATTTTTCACTCATATCAAAATCCTGGGTTGATTTTGAAAGAACTTCCACGACAATATATGGATTCAGAATTTCAGTTGTTGAGCCTTTTTTTAATTTTATTTCTCCATTTATTACTGTCATATCTGGTTGATAATAACTTTTTAGGCTTGGAATATGGACACACGCCCCACTTTCTAAAATATCGAATTCATTTTCAAAAGTTGAATAAAAGTTATGCAAAATAACTCCTATTATGAAGGATAGTCTTGAATGATTTGGAGTAACCTGACCCATTGTTGCAATAATTTCTTCTTTATGATATTCTATTTTTAAATCCCTTTCGTAAGCAACACTTTCATATTCCTCCAACGTAGCGGGAAATCTAATAAATGGCTCAGTCAAAAGCCGTTCACGAATTTCATGTAATAACTCAACTGTTTGTACCATAGCACATAAAAGTAAAAAGTTGAAAAATATAATTTTCGAGTAATTTATAATATCTGAAACACCAAATCACTAATTTACCAAACGAACCCTCACCGCATTGGCATGAGCTTCCAAGGACTCAGCCATTGCCATTTCAATAATGGTTTTACCTAAATTATTGATGCCTTGTTGGGTAATATTTTGAACGGTAATTTTCTTCATAAAACTATCTAAACTCACGCCAGAATATGCCCTTGCATAGCCATTAGTAGGTAAAGTATGATTTGTTCCCGAAGCATAATCTCCTGCGGATTCGGGGGTGTAATTTCCCAAGAAAATTGAACCTGCATTTGTTATTTGTTCAGATACTTCCTCGGCATTTTCAATCGACAAAATTAAATGTTCGGCAGCGTATTGATTCAATATATCCAAGGCAATTGCTTGGTTTTCTACAATAATTGCTTGACTATTTTCGAGTGCTTTTACAGCAAAATCTGCCCTTGGTAATACGGCTAATTGTGTTGAAAGCTCCTGATTTACAGCTTCAACCATTTTTTCGGAGGTTGAAACTAACAAAACCTGTGAATCAATTCCGTGTTCGGCTTGGGATAATAAATCTGCTGCCACAAAGATTGGATTAGCTGAATCATCCGCATAAACAGCTACTTCCGATGGTCCAGCAGGCATATCAATTGCCACGCCCTCTTTGTTGACTAACATTTTGGCTGCGGTAACGTACTGATTTCCAGGACCAAAAATTTTGTAAACTTGGGGTACTGATTCCGTTCCGTAAGCCATTGCGGCAATTGCCTGAGCCCCACCAATACGGAACGCTTTTGTGATTCCGCATAAAGAGGCAGCGTAATAAATGGCAGGATGATTGGATGGCGTACACAAAACTACTTCACGACAACCCGCAATTTGGGCAGGAATTCCCAACATTAAAACTGTTGAAAACAAGGGTGCTGTACCCCCAGGAATATAAACGCCGACTTTATCAATTCCAACTGATTTCCGCCAACAAGTTACACCTGGCATCGTTTCAACCTTTTCAGGAAGAGATTTTTGGACTTCGTGAAATTTGTAAATATTGCTGTATGCTTGCTGAATAGCAGTTTTTAGTTCTTCCGAAAGCAAACTTTCTGCTTTTTCAAGTTCAGTAATATTTACTTCCAAAGCATCCAAAAATACATTATCAAACTTCAAAGCAAAATCACGAATGGCGGTATCCCCCTCTTCTTTGACTCTTTTTAAAATGGGAGCTACCCTTTCCTCAATCACTGAAATATCTTGCGTTGGACGAGCTAAAAGTGTCTTGTATTCTGATTGATTGGGGTATTTTATAATTTTCATTCTAATAAATCATTTTTTCAATCGGCATTACTAAAATTCCTTCTGCACCTGCTTCTCGGAGTTTTTCGATGTTTTGCCAAAAATCATTTTCATTAATTACTGAACTCATTGCTGACCAACCTTCCTGTGCTAATGGTATCACCGAGGGAGATTTCATCCCTGGTAAAAGTTTGGTGATGGCTTGAATATTCTCATTTTTGGTGTTCAAAACCACATATTTATTGTTTTTTGCTCGTTGAACCGCATCAATTCTGAACAGAATTTGCTTCAAAATATCTTGCTTCTCCGCACTCATGGTTGGGCAACCAATCATGATGGCTTCTGAACGAAAAATCACTTCTACTTCCTTCAATCCATTACTCAAAAGTGTACCACCCGAAGAAACAATATCACAAACGGCATGGGCTAAACCAATGCTCGGCGCAATTTCAACCGAACCTGAAATTTCGTGAATATGAGACGTTACTCCATTGTCTTTCAAGAATTTACCCAAAATAATTGGATAGGACGTTGCAATATCTTTGCCTTCCAAAGATTTAACACCACTATAAACATCTTCACGAGGAATGGCGATAGATAAACGACATTTTGAGAAGCCTAAAAGTTTTACTTCCGAAACATTTTTATGAGATTCTACGTGAACATTCTGCCCCACGATGCCAATATCCGCCACACCATCTTCTACATATCCAGGAATATCATCGTCTCTTAGAAACAAAAATTCTGCTGGGAAGTTTGACGAAGTAGCTTTTAATTTTCCAGCTCCATTATCGAACTTGATGCCACATTCTTTAAATAAATTGAGGGAATCTTCACTCAATCGTCCAGATTTCTGAACAGCAATTCTTAAAATAGTATCCAATTTTCGTTATTCGTTACTGGTTATTAGTTACTAATAACCGATTTTTCTTCAAAATTACGCAATGATATTTAGCTTTTAGGTGCTTTTCTGTAAATTACTATGGGCTTTTTGCAAAATTACCCTAAAACACAAAAAAAGCAGACTCAACGAGACTGCTTTTCAGAATTACACTTCATCAACAAACTAAAAACCAAATAAATTACTTTAAAAACTTAAAGTAACCAATCTGAGTATTTGAGAATAAAGGTAATGAATAAATAATGCTTTGTCAATGGTTTTACCCTCAAATTATTCAAATAATTGGCTGTAGGAGAAGGACTCGAACCTCCACGGCGTAATTAGGTAAAGTACAAAAAAGCGGTGGTCCACCCCAGTCTATCTTGCGATAGGCATTATACTTACTTTATTTATTTATCACCACCCCCGAGACAGGAGGGTACGTCTGCCAAATTTCATCACCCTACAGTATGATTGCCTTTACGACATA
The DNA here is from genome assembly GCA_031423975.1 of Cytophagales bacterium. Lineage (GTDB taxonomy): Bacteria > Bacteroidota > Bacteroidia > Cytophagales > Spirosomataceae > Arcicella. The sequence continues at coordinate 4,882 of JANPGQ010000639.1, forward strand.
ACAAAATTAGTATATTAGCTTTTATTTTACAAATTTTTGATAAAAAATATATAAAATTTTCAATAATTTAAAAATATTAGTATATTTATTGATAAAATGACAAAAATATAATTTCAAATAGCATTTTTATTGAAGAATTTTCAATAAGTGAAAATGCTCATAGAACTCACAAAACATGAAAAACATAGAAATAGATGACGTCGATATGAAAATATTGAGCCTTTTGATGCAAAACGCCAATATGCCTTATACTGAAATTGGTAAAAGAATCAATCTTTCGGGCGGTACAATCCACGTTAGGATGGGCAAAATGGAAGAAGCTGGCATTGTAACGGGTTCTCAATTAGTGATAGATTATACCAAATTAGGCTGGGATATTTCGGCATTTTTGGGAATTTATTTAGACAAAAGTTCGCTTTACGAAGAAGTAGCCCAACAATTGAAAGAAATTCCCGAAGTAGTCAGTATTAATTATACTACGGGTATATATTCTATTTTTGCCAAAATATACTGTCGAGATACCGTGCATTTAAGAGAGGTTTTACACGATAAAATCCAAAAGGTACAAGGAATTCAGCGAACAGAAACTTTTATTTCATTGGAAGAATCATTGAATAGACCAGTACCTTTTTAGCTATGAGCTTTCGGCAGTCGGCTTTCGGCAATCGGCTATCAGTGTTCAGCCATTTATCTAAATAAATCCATTAAAATTCATAAACAGTAAAAATTATTGCATAATGCTATTGAAGCATTACTGATCGCCGACTGCTGATTGCCTATTGCCAAAAGCCGACAGCCTATTTAAAATAATTCTAATCAACAGAACCTTTATACCCATTTTTGGGTTAATTTTGTAGTATTATTATCACCACAAATCATGGCAAAGGAAGAAATAGATATTTTAGAAGAAGTAACCTCATCGGAATACAAATACGGTTTTCATAATGATTTTGATGCCGACGAATTTCCAATTGGATTGAGTGAAGATACCGTCCGTCAGCTTTCTGCTAAGAAAAATGAACCCGAATGGATGTTAGAATACCGTTTGAATGCTTACAAGGTTTGGTTGGGCATGAAAGAACCCAAATGGTCGAATGTTAATTACACACCCATTGATTATCAGTCGATTAAGTATTATTCAGCCCCAAAAGCTGCCAAAGTGGTGGAATCAATGGATGACATTGACCCAGAATTGAGAGCAACTTTTGAGAAATTAGGCATTTCATTGACTGAACAAAAACGTTTGTTGAACGTAAAAGATGGTGAAGAAAAAGAGTTGTCAGGAATTGCCGTTGATGCCGTGATTGACTCGGTTTCGGTAGGAACAACTTTCAAGGCTGATTTGGCAAAAAGAGGGATTATTTTCTGTTCAATTTCAGAAGCCATTCAGGAGCATCCAGCGTTAGTTAAAAAATATTTGAGTTCAGTTGTACCCGTAAAAGACAATTTCTTTGCGGCACTAAACGCTGCTGTTTTTTCTGACGGTTCGTTTTGTTATATTCCAAAAGGTGTTCGTTGCCCTATGGAATTATCAACTTATTTCAGAATAAATGCTGCTAATACTGGACAGTTTGAACGTACTTTAATTGTGGCTGATGAAGGTTCCTATGTAAGTTACTTGGAAGGTTGTACAGCTCCAATGCGTGATGAAAACCAGCTTCATGCCGCTACTGTTGAGATTTTTGCTCATAAGGGTGCAGAGGTGAAATATTCAACCGTTCAGAACTGGTATCCTGGTGATAAAGAAGGAAAAGGAGGAATTTATAACTTCGTAACAAAGCGAGGAATCTGTGATGGAGATAATTCAAAAATCTCTTGGACACAAGTAGAAACGGGTTCGGCAATTACGTGGAAATACCCATCAGTTATCTTAAAAGGGGATAATTCAATAGGAGAATTTTATTCAGTTGCCGTTACAAATAATATGCAACAAGCCGATACGGGTACAAAAATGATTCATATTGGTAAAAATACCAAGTCAAGAATTGTATCAAAAGGTATTTCAGCGGGACGTTCTCATAATTCATATAGAGGTTTGGTAGAAGTGATGAAACGTGCAGATAATGCCCGTAATTTTTCGCAATGCGATTCCCTTTTGATGGGAGACCGTTGTGGGGCTCATACATTTCCGTATATAGAAGTTAAAAATAAAACTGCTACCGTAGAACACGAAGCAACAACTTCAAAAATTGGGGAAGACCAATTGTTTTATTGTAACCAAAGAGGAATTTCAACCGAAGCCGCCGTTGCCTTAATTGTAAACGGATATGCCAAAGAAGTTTTGAACCAATTGCCCATGGAATTTGCGGTGGAAGCTCAAAAACTTTTAGCAGTATCATTAGAAGGTTCAGTAGGATAATATTTCGGCGAACGGGTAAAGGGTGAACGGTACACGACAAAATTGTGATTTGTTCACCCTTTTTATATGTTTAAGGCAACTGTTTCCCTCTCTTTTATCGTTTACCTAAAATTAACACAACCGCTTTTAAATATTATCATGAAGAAAATCTTATTCCTTATACTTTTTCTTCCGCCATTTCATTTCACTTCTTTTGGCATTGATTATTTCGAAGGAAATCTTCAAGCTGCCTTAGACTCTGCTAAAAAATACGACAAGCTAATTTTCATGAATATTGCTGCCACATGGAGCGGTGCGTCCAATAGGATGGAAAAGAACGTTTTTCGGAATCAAGTCATTGACAGTCTGATAGTTGAAAATTTTATTCCCTTGCGATTAGAAGCTGCTTCACAGGAAGGTATGCTGAGGCAACAACAATTTGGTATTGCCGCTTTACCAGCCTATATAATTATTAATAAAAATGGAGAAGTAGTTAGATTAAGAATTGGAGAGGTTTCTCTGGATGCTTTTAATTCATTTTTGAAAGACGCCATTCGTGAACCTTTGGGCTATCAAAATTTAGAAAAAGAGACCATCTCTGGATTTAATGCCACCGCCAAAACTCCCAATGATTATTCTTGGGCAACTTATAATTTTAATTACTTATTGTCAAAACCAGAATTGGCTCTGGTGTTTTATACGGGAAACAATTTTAAGCCCAAAGGAGTAGCCCATAAATTAGAGGTTTTTAATGTACTATCGAATTGTGCAAGAAAAGCTGGAAAATCAAATAATATGGCTCTATTGAATGAAGTGGGCATTTATGCCGAAAAAATAGGTTTTGGTACTCGTGAACGTTCGGTGTTAAATTTATTTTATTCATTGGAAAAAGATGATGCTACCAATACGAAGAAATATTTGCTGGAATTAGCCTTAAACAAAGACCGTTTCGCTGATTTTCAGTTTACTGGCGTAGTTTTTTCAGAGTTCATTCGTGCAATTTCAGAAATATATTATCGTACTGCCGACTCTGAAACTTTACTGCAAACCCTCGACCAAATTAATATTCAGAATGCCAATTTTGAAAGGGTTTATCCAGAAAGAATTTACAAATATTATCGGGCAATTTTGTTGAATAAAATCGGGCATACGGAGGAAGCAAAAGTAATTGCTAAGGAAATTCTGAAAACCTACGAATTTGTTCCTGCCGATAAAAATTACGATGAAGTTGTTTCTGAATTAGAAAAAATTACTCAGGAAAGAGAGTAAATTATCGATCCAATTCATCCGACCGCCCTTGCATTCCGCCCGTATGGACAACTACGATAGTTGAATTTTCTTTGAATTTACCTTTTTGAATCATATCATAAATCCCAAACATCATTTTGCCAGTATAAACTTGTTCTAATTGAATTGTGGGATTTCTTTTTTCAAATTGCTTGATAAAATCCATCAATTCTGGGGTTGTTTTGGCGTAATTTCCGAAGTGATATTCATCTTTTATTAAATCAAATTCAGCATTTTCTGGGATTAATTTGGTAACTGATTTCTTTACTAAATCTCTTATATCATCTTTCAAAGCTAAAATTCCGATGGCTTGGGTATCGCCTCTCAGTCCATTTATGATACCCGCCAAAGTACCGCCCGTTCCAACGGCACAACAAATATAATTGGGCGTAATTTCATCATAAATTTCATCGACCATTTCTACTACACCCTTGACAGCCAACAAGTTAGTGCCACCTTCGGGCAGAACGTAATGGTCTTTTTTATATTCACGTGTTAGTCTGTCTTTATAGCCATAGTCTAATCTGGGCAAAAAAATCAAGTCCATCCCGTTGAGTTTGGCATACATCAAAGTACGATTTGACGTTGGCGTAAGTTCATGTCCACGAATTAGACCAATGGTTTTAAAATTGAAAGTTTTGCCCGCCACAGCCGTTGCAGCAATATGATTTGAATAGGCACCGCCAAAGGTTAATAAAGTATCAAGTCCTTGTTCACGGGCAGCAATGAGATTGTATTTTAGTTTTCTCCATTTATTTCCCGTGATGTCTGGATGAATTAAATCGTCTCTCTTAATATAGAGTTTAATGTTGAATTTACTTAAAATCGGATCATTTATTAATTGTAAAGGAGATGGCGGTAATTGAAACATAATATTTTGTTTTAAATTTGGGTATTGTTTGAGTTTAAAAACAATGAATGAGTGAATTAATCGAATTGTCCAACAAATTACGATAGAACCAATAGACAATTTGGTTATTTTTTAAATATAACAAAAAATATGCAAGAATTAGAAGAAGACGTAGATGGAGTTGATGGATTATATGAAAGACATCGGTTTGTGGCTGATAAAGGGCAAACGGCACTACGTATAGATAAATTTTTAATGACCAAAATTGCCAATGCCAGTAGAAATAAGATTCAAGATGGTATTGAATCTGGTTTTGTAACGGTGAATGACGAAGTGGTAAAGGCAAATTATAAAGTGAAGCCTTTGGATGTCATCACGGTTTCGATGGATGAGCCACCCCGTGATACAGAGATTATTCCACAAAATATACCTTTGGATATTGTTTATGAAGACGATGAATTATTGGTGGTGAACAAACCTGCGGGTATGGTGGTGCATCCCGCCCACGGCAATTGGGACGGTACTTTGGTGAATGCTTTGGTCTATCATTTTCAGAACTTACCTACGCATCGCAATGGTGAAATCCGTCCTGGTTTGGTACACCGAATTGATAAAGATACCTCTGGATTGTTGGTAGTTGCCAAAACAGACCAAGCCATGACGCATTTAGCAAAACAGTTTTTCGACCATTCCATTGAGAGAACATACGCAGCGTTGGTCTGGGGTGAACCCAAACAAGACGAAGGAACAATTGAAGGCAATATTGGTAGAAGTTTGAAAGACCGCAAAATTATGGCAATTTTTCCCGATGGTTCGCAAGGGAAAGAGGCGGTTACCCATTATAAAGTATTAAGAAAAATTCGTTACGTCTCATTGGTTCAGTGTAATTTGGAAACGGGCAGAACGCATCAAATTAGGGTACATTTGAAGTCGATTGGTAACACACTTTTCAACGATGAAACGTATGGCGGGAACAAAGTGCTTCGGGGTACGGTTTTTTCTAAATATGAAAAGTTTGTAGAAAATTGCTTTAAAATATGCCCCAGACAGGCTTTACATGCTAAATCACTGGGATTTATTCATCCAAAAACAGGAGAATTTATGCAATTTGATACCGAACTTCCCGTTGAAATGGTACAAGTAATGGAGAAATGGGAAGGGTATGTAAATAATGAGTAAAGAAGCTGTTTAGACTTTTCATTTCTGGAATGAAAGTATTGTATTTTTGAATAGATTTTTTCAAAATTTGCGAATCATAGCATCGCTACGTTGAGTAAATTTTGGAACAAGCTATTCTAAAAGACTTAGTTTAATCCGAAAGGGAAAGTTTAAATAGCTTCTGAAATAACCACTATCAATTAAAACAGATAACTGAATTTATTAACAGATAACTGAAAATTGAGAGACTATGGATATTGGAACTGACTTCGATGATTTTGTTGAATATCTCGGCGGAATGGACAGAGATAATCGACCCAAAAAAGTAAAATCATTAAAAAATTATATTACGGGGTATTATGAAGGGATCAAACATTCTAAAATAAACTCCCATGAAGTAATTAAAGAAATGGAAGAAAAAAACCTCTTATTTTTGGGGTTGAATGGTGAAGTAATTTATAACTTTTAGAAATGTCAATAATTATCAGAGAAAGTGTACGTGAAGACGTACCAGCCATGTTTGAGCTAATCAAAGAATTGGCGTTATACGAAAATGCTCCTGAGCAAGTAACCAACACCATTGAGCAAATGTATGTGGATGGTTTTGGAGAAAATCCAATTTTTGGAACTATCATTTCCGAAGTGGATGGAGTTGTGGTGGGCATGGCATTGTATTATTTTCGGTACTCTACCTGGAAAGGAAAACGACTTTATTTAGAAGATTTAATCGTTTCTGAAACAATGCGTGGAAAAGGTCTGGGAGAAAAATTATTGGAAGCAACTATCGAGCAAGCACGAAAAACTGCATGCACAGGGTTGATGTGGCAAGTTTTGGACTGGAACGAACCAGCGATAAACTTCTATAAAAAGTTCGGAGCAAGGTTTGATGAGGAGTGGTTGAATGTACATATTGATTTTGCAACCACATAGCAAGGATAGATAAGATAGAATTGTAACCAACATAGAAATGATAGGGAGGATAGAATTGTAAGGTTTTTATTCAAAATAAAAACTATGTTTTCTATCTTTTCTATGTGGTAAATAAAGTTAAATAGATGACTAAATCTTTTCAAATTTCAACAGATACAGGAGGAACATTTACGGATTGTATAGCAACGGATAATTTTGGAACGGAATATCGTTGCAAAATTCTTTCAAATAGTACCATTCGAGGAGAAGTAAGTAAGCATATTTCCGAGACAAAATTCAAGGTAAAACAATCATGGTTTTTGAGAAAAGATATTCTCAGAGACTATGATTTTTCGGTTTTAGGAGATAATTTTTCTGCCAAAGTCATTGCTTTCGATATTGAAAAATCTGTTCTTGAAATTGATAGAAAAATACCTCAATTATATGAAAATCAGACATTTAGTTTTGCGATATCAAGTCATGAGGAAGCACCCATTTTGGCAGCAAGATTAATTACGGAAACTTCATTATCGGAAGGCTTCCCTCCTATTTCCATGCGAATTGGCTCAACTAAGGGGACAAATGCACTCTTGGAAATGAAGGGAGCTAAAACTGCTTTTTTTGTTACTAAGGGTTTCAAAGACCTTTTAATGATTGGCAATCAGGCTCGTCCAGACATTTTTGCTTTGAATATTATTCGTCCTGCACCGTTGCATCACATTGTTGTTGAAGTGGATGAACAGATTGATTTTGAAGGGAATGTGATTAAAGAAATGAATTACCCAGAAGCGGTTGGTGGAGACACCAACCACGGAGCGGTAAATTTAATTCAATCCCTTAAAAATCAAGGGATTGAATCCATTGCTATCTGTTTAAAAAATGCTTATCGAAATGATACTCACGAAAAAAAATTGAAAGAATTTCTTGAAAAAGATTTCAATTTTGTCAATATTTCTACTGAATTAAGTCAGCAAATTAAGTTTTTGAATCGTGCGGAAACTACGGTGGTGAATGCTTATCTATCACCCATTATTTCTAATTATCTTCAAAATATTCAAGTCAAATTGCCCAATCAATCCATCCAAGTAATGACGAGTGCGGGGAGTTTGGTTCGTTCCGAAAATTTTTATCCCAAAGACAGCCTTTTTTCTGGCCCTGCCGGTGGGGTTGTTGGAGCAGTCAATATAGCTCAACAAGCTAATTATCAGAAAGTTATCGCCTTTGATATGGGTGGAACGAGTACCGATGTGGCTCGATTTGATGGTGAATTTGAATATCAGTTTTCTCAAAAAATTGGCAATGCTCAAATATTTAGTCCATCCTTAGCCATTGAAACTGTGGCGGCAGGTGGCGGTTCTATTTGTAAATATGATGGTTTTAAACTCACCGTTGGACCAGAAAGTGCGGGTTCAATGCCTGGACCAGCTTGCTATGGGGCGGGTGGACCTCTTACAATTACGGATGTCAATTTGCTTTTAGGTAGAATAGATACCTCTCAATTTGGCATTCCAGTTTTTATTGAAAAAGCAGAAGAAAGATTGAATAAAATGCTGCAATCTTTTAATAATCAGACAAACAAGGAAGAAATTCTAGAAGGTTTTAGAGCCATTGCCAATGAAAAAATGGCGGATACGGTTCGTAAAATTTCTATTACCAAAGGGTATTCAACAGATGAATATGCCCTTGTGGCCTTCGGTGGGGCGGGCGGACTACACGCTTGCGGAATAGCAGATTTATTGAATATTAAAACGATTTTATTACCAAAAGATGCGGGAATTTTATCGGCTTTTGGCATCTCAAAAGCAAAGGTTGAACGATTTGCGGAGGCTTCGGTTTTAAAGGTTTTTGAGAAAGAATTTGTAAAAAATATTGAAAATGATTTTGAAAAATTAGAGAAAAAAGTCGTTCAACAATTAAAATCAGATGACGTTTTAGCAGAAAATATTGCCTTTAAAAATCATTTTATTTATCTCCGTTTCAAAGGACAAGATTCGAGTATTGAATTGGAATGGACTGAATACAAAGAAGTTATCTCTAAATTTAAAGAAAAATATATTGGAATTTATGGACATTGGGTAGAGAATCGGGCTATCGAAGTG